>JBDSWH010000043.1:0-3295 GCA_039926785.1 Gammaproteobacteria bacterium | reverse complement strand
CGGCGGTAGCGGGCGGCTATCAGCGAACTGCGCCCGAACGCCGGCGGCCTGCAAATAGCGCGCGCAGGACACCCCGGTGCCGCCCATGCCCAGCACGAGCGTCGTGCCCCCCGCCCGGCCGGCGGGCGTGACGCTGGGGTCTTTACGGGCGGCCGCCATTCTCATCGGATCTTCAGGCTCGACAGGCCCACCAGGACGAGGATCACGGTAATGATCCAGAAGCGCACGATCACGCGCGGCTCGGGCCAGCCTTTCAGTTCGAAATGGTGGTGCAGCGGCGCCATCCGGAAGATGCGCTTGCCCGTCATCTTGAACGACGCGACCTGCATCATTACCGAGACGGTTTCCGCAACGAAGATTCCTCCCATGATCAGCAGGACGACTTCCTGGCGCACGATCACGGCTACTGCCCCCAGCGCGCCGCCGAGAGAGAGCGCGCCGATGTCACCCATGAAGACCTGCGCCGGGTAGGCGTTGAACCACAGGAAGCCGAGGCCCGCTCCGGCAAGTGCCGCGCAGAAGACTACGAGCTCGCCCGCGCCCGCCACGTAGGGAACACCGAGATACCGGGCGAAGATGGCGTTGCCCGCAACCCAGGCAAAGATCCCCAGCGCGCCGCCCACCAGCACAGTCGGCATGATCGCGAGACCGTCCAGGCCGTCGGTGAGATTGACGGCATTGCTCGAGCCCACGATGACCAGGTAGACGAACGGAATGAACAGCCAGCCCAGGGGAATCAGCACATCCTTGAAGTAGGGAACGAGCAGTGCCGTGGACTGGGGCGAGTCCGCCCGGAGATACAGGACGACAGCGACGCCGATCGCCACCAGCGACTGCCAGAACAACTTCTTCCTGGCGGAAAGTCCCTTGGGATTCCGGAGGACCAGCTTGCGGTAGTCGTCGGCGAAGCCGACCAGGCCGTAGGCCACGGTCACGCCAACCACGATCCAGACGAAGAGGCTGCGCAGGTCGGCCCAGAGCAGTGTGCTGACGATGATGGCCAGCAGGATCAACGTGCCGCCCATGGTCGGCGTGCCCGCCTTCTGCAGGTGGCTCTGGGGGCCGTCGTCACGGACGGTCTGGCCGATTTGCCGATGCGTGAGCCGGCGAATAAGGCCCGGACCGAGCAGCAGCGAAATCGCAAGCGCCGTGAGCGCACCGAGGATGGCCCGGAGGGTCAGGTAGGTCAGCGCGTTGAATCCTGACACGTAGGGCTTGAGGTACTCGGCAAGCAACAGGAGCATCAGTGCACGCCTCCCGCGCTGGAAATCCCGGCATCAGTCTGGTCTTCGGCCTCGGTGTTGAGGGCTTTGACCAGGCGTTCGAGCCCGGCGCTGCGCGAGCCCTTGACGAGCAGGCGAAC
Source organism: Gammaproteobacteria bacterium (assembly GCA_039926785.1). Lineage (GTDB taxonomy): Bacteria > Pseudomonadota > Gammaproteobacteria > Steroidobacterales > SHZI01. The sequence continues at coordinate 1,932 of JBDSWH010000043.1, read as the reverse complement.
GTCCCGCGTCAGTCCGGGCCGGATCACTTCAGCCAGGGTGAAGACATCGGCGGCCCAGTGCGCACGGGGACCGAAGGCCTCGGCCGCGTGCCGGGCCAGCGGCCCCACGCAGTAGAAGCGATCGATGCCGCTCCGCGCGGCGAGCTTGCCGATTTCCCGGTGGAGCTCCACCTCGTCCGGACCCAGCTCGGCCATGTCGCCCAGCACCAGCCAGCGTTGGCCCCCGAGGCCGACTAGAAAGTGAATGGCCGCGGCGACCGATCCCGGATTGGCGTTGTAACTGTCGTCGTAGATCGTGCAGCCGCCCGGACCCGGCTCGGCCTTGAGGCGCCCCTTTACATTGGCCATGCCCGCCAGGCCGTCCCGCACCGCCGCCAGCGTGGCGCCAGCAGCCGTCGTCGCGGCCGCTGCAGCCAGGGCGTTCTGGACGTTGTGGCCGCCCGCCATCGGCAGCGTCACGGCCACGTCGCCCACGGGCGACACGATCCGGAAGCGCAGCCCCTCCCCGTTCCCGCCGGCCACATCCACGGCGCGGAAATCGGCGGCCGGTGACAGGCCGAAGGAACGATAGGCCAGGTCCTGGCGCAGACCGCGCCAGTAGTCATGGAAGGAGTCGTCCCGGTTGACCACCGCAACGGCGCCGGGCGACAGGCTCATGAAGAGCTCGCCCTTCCCTTCGGCAACGTCACTGATCGTGCCGCCGAACCCGGCGAGATGCGCGGGGCCTGCGTTGGTGATGACGCCGACGGTGGGGCGGGCAATACGGGTCAGCAGCGCAATCTCACGCCGGCCGCTGGCGCCCATCTCGATGACGGCGGCCCGGTGCGAGTCGCGCAGCCAGAGCAAAGTGATGGGCACGCCCACGTGATTGTTCAGGTTGCCCCAGGTGGCCAGCACACCGCCGTCGTCACCGGGCTGGCGCACGTGGGCGCGCATGATGGCGCTCATCATCTCCTTCAGCGTCGTCTTGCCGTTGCTGCCGGTGACGCCGAGGACGGGGATCTGGAACCGTTGCCGCCAGGCTGCCGCCACGTCTTGCAGGGCTTTGCCTGCGTCGGGCACCACCACCTGGGGCAGCGGCAGCGGTTGGACTGTCTCGACGATCGCGGCGGCCGCGCCGCGCTCCGCAGCGGTCACAACAAAGCCAGCGGCGTCGTGCCGCACACCCCGCAAGGCCACGAACAGCTGGCCGGGCTCGATGCTCCTGGTGTCTGTGCTCACGGAGTCAAAGCCGACGTTGCCGCCGACGAGCTTGCCACCCGCCGTCTCCGCAACCCAGGCAAGGGTGGACATTGTCATGCGCTCCCGCCCCGCGCGGCAGACGTCAGGGCAGCTGCGGCCACCGCCACGTCCGAAAAAGGCCGGCGCGTAGCCCCGGTCACCTGGACGGTCTCGTGCCCCTTGCCGGCAATCAGGACCGCATCGCCGGATCGAGCCAGGCGAATGGCTCGCGCAATCGCCGCGGCCCGGTCGGGCACGACCTGCAGCCGGTCGAGCGAGGGCACGCCGGCGAGGATGTCCGCGATGATCTGCTGGGGATCTTCATCTCGCGGGTTGTCGTCGGTCACTATGACCCGGTCCGCGCCAGCGACGGCGACTTCACCCATCGGGGCCCGCTTACCCCGGTCCCGGTCGCCACCGCAGCCAAATACGCACCAGACTTCGCCCGCGCAATGCTCGCGGACAGCGGCGAGCGCTTTCCGGAGAGCATCGGGCGTGTGTGCAAAATCGACGAGCACCGCCGGTCCGCCGGTCGACCCGGGCACACGCTCCATCCGTCCCGGCGGAGCGGTACATCCGCCAAGGGCAGTCGCAACGCGGTTCAGGGGCCAGCCGGAGGCCAGCAGGATGCCGGCCGCCACCAACAGGTTCTCGGCGTTGAAGCGTCCCCAGAGCGGGCTCGCCAGCCGGGCCATGGCCCCGCAGTAACGC
>JBDSWH010000042.1:0-10358 GCA_039926785.1 Gammaproteobacteria bacterium | reverse complement strand
ACGACTGCCAGCGCCGCCGTGCCGACGCGGTCGCGCGCCAGGCGGCGCAGCAGGAGCCGCCAATAGGGCCGCGACCGCGGGACGTCGGTCGCCGGGCTGGCGACGAAAATTGGGGTAGCACTCACTTGAGCGACACCCGCGGGTCGACGGCGCGGTAGAGGATGTCGTTCAGGATCACGACGATCACGAACAGAAGCGATGACAGCGTGATCACCGCCTTCAGGACGGGCTGGTCGCCGGTGACGATGGCCTCGTAGGAGGCCTTGCCGATTCCGGGGATGCCGAAGTAACTCTCGATCAGCAGTGCGCCGCCGATGGCCACCTGCGGGATGGAGAACATCACCCTGGTGATGATGGGGATGAGGCAGTTCTTGAGAATGTTGCGCAGAAAGATTCGCGATTCCGGAAGACCGAAAGCGCGGGCTGTCCTGACGTGGTCACGTGTCATTTCCTCGACGATTACCGCCCGGTAGAAACGGGCGTCATAGCCGATGGCCACAAACATCGTGGCCAGGGTCGGGACGGTCACGTATTCGAGATAGGAGCCGAGTGACGTCATGTTCCAGCCCCGGACGGGAAACAGGTCCAGGCCGTCGCTGGAGCTCAGGAGGATCTGGAACGCGATAACGACAATCAGGAAGCTCACGCTCATGCCGAACACGGCGAACGACATGATGAGCTTGTCCGGCCAGCGACCCCGCCAGTACGCGGCGGCCAGCGCCATCAGCAGGCCAACCAGATGCCCGAGGATGAAGCCGGGCAGAATCAGGGCGAGTGACACGGGGATGGTCTTCGCGAGCAGGGCCGTGACGGGCTCGCCGGTCGACGCGACACCAAAGTCCAGCGTGACGATCTCCCGCAGAAAACCCAGATAGCGCTGCATGAACGGCTGGTCGTAGCCGAGCTGGTGGCGAACTTCGAGGATCTGCTCCGGGGTCGGGTTCTTGCCGAGCAGCAGGTAGGTTTGGTCGGGCCCGAAGTAGACCATCAGCACGAAGCTGACGAAGGTCACGCCGAGGATGAGCGGCAGGCCGGCAATCAGCTTCCGCAGCGTAAACTGGAGAATCTCCACGCGTCAGGCGCCCCCGGCCGTGCGGGCCGCCCCGTCGGTGGGGACCCTCGGAAGGACGTCCACGTACTTCAGCCAGAACCCGCCGAGAATCTCCCGGTCCGGCACGGCAATCACGTTCTTGTGCCACAGGTAGATCCGGGTTCGCGACAGGCCGGTGATGGCCACGCAGTCGTCGATCATGAGCTGGTTGATCTGGCGGTACAGACGGGTGCGTTCCTCCGAGGGCTGCATGACGGACGCCTGTTCAAACTGGCGGTCGAACTCCGGATTCTCCCAGTTGGCGTCATTGGACCCCGGTGAGCCGTTGGGCCCGTAGAAGAGCTGCAGCGTGTTCTCGGCATCCGGATAATCCAGGCCCCAGCCCTTGATGACCAGCGGCAACTGGTTGCGCTTCCAGGCCCGCGAGATGTCGCCGAAGGTGGCATAGGTCTTGTGCACGACCTTTTCGCGGGGAAAGCCGATGTCCCGCATCCAGGCGCGGAACTGCTCGAAATTCAGTCGTTCCGTGGTGCCGGACGTGGTGCCATAGACAAGCGACGGCAGGTTCTCCGGGGTCCAGCCATTCTCCGTGAGCAGGCGGCGGGCACCGGCAACATCGCGGGTGACGCTGGCCCGGGACAGGTCGGGATCGAATTCGGGACTGGCCGGCACGATGATCCCCGGGAAAATCTGGCCGAGACCGTTGTACCAGCTCTCATTGCGTCCCTCCCAGTCGTAGCCCTTGATGATGGCGCAGCGCAGGGCCTTGTTCCGCCGCTGGCGCTCCGGATCCGGGCTGTAACCGAAGTCCGGGAAGTCCATGTTGAAGGCACTGAAAATGAAGCCGGCTTCGAGCCCCGCGTAGATGTGGTATTTGCTCGCGTACTCGGGCCGCAGGGTCACGGGTCGCTTGCTCGCCAGGACCCTGTCCACCTGCTCGATGGGCAACACGGTCAGCTGGATCTCGTCACCCTTGGTGAAGGAAGTCCAGGAGGCGCTGGGCTCGTTGATGAAGTTGAATTCCAGCCGGTCCACGAAGGGCGGCGACCGGCCCTGGATGGCTTCGACCCCGCTGAACGCCTGGGTCGCCGGATGGTAACCTTCTGCCTTGAGATCGACAGGTTCCTGGCGGAAGTTCGGATTCCGCACCATCACCACCCGGGACGTGTCGTAGGAAACAAGCCGGAAGGGCCCGGAGCCCACCGGGTGTACGCCGATCCCCTTGCCGTATTTTTCCGCCGCTTCGCGGGGTACCAGGGCGGCGTAACCCTGGGAGAGCGTCGCCACCAGCTGGGGATAGGGTCGGATCAGCCGGATCTCGAGGGTGTGGTCATCGAGCGCGTGCAGGCCACTGACGGGCTGGTCGTAGTCGGAGCCGCCGAGTTTCCACTCGTCCAGTCCGGCAATGCGCCCCTGCCAGAGCCACGCGCCCTGGGGCTGGTTCCTCGGATCGAAGTGCCGCTTGATGGAGTAGATCAAGTCCTCGGCCACCACCTCCCGGCCTCGCCCGCCGGGAAAACACGGATCGTCGACGAAACGCACGCCCTTCTTCAGGCGGAACGTGTAGACGAGCCCGTCCGGGGAGATGGTGGGAAAGTCGGTGGCCAGGTTGGCTTTCAGCTCGTAGGGACGGGCGAGATACTTGTAGGAAAAGAGGGTGTCGTAGGCATTGACGATGACGAAGTTGGCGTAGATGTTGGACCCCTGCACGGGATCCAGGGTGGTGGGCGCCTGATCCATGGCGTAGCGGTAGGTCTTTACCGGGGGCCCAGCGGACACGGGACCGTTGGCCGGGCCGCAGCCGGCGACGATTAGACCCATTATTCCCAAGAATCCCACAAATACAGTGATCCTGGCCACTCCAGCGCATGTCAATCCCACAAACGTCAAAATGCTAAACCTGTGTATTTATTCAGAGATATCATGTCTATTTTATTTGCTTTGTGGTTTTCAAGGTCTTGATAGGCCTGCTTCAGAGAGTGAAGTGGGCGCAGGTGTCCATTTCCGGCAAAATTGTCGCCCGCACGGGCCCTGGACTATTGGTGTTGCTGGGCGTGGAACGGGGCGATTCGGACCCGGTGGCCGATCGGCTGGCCGAACGCTTGCTGGCGTACCGGGTCTTTCCCGATGACGCCGGCCGCATGAACCGAAGCCTGGTGGATGTGGCCGGGGACTTGCTGCTGGTACCCCAGTTCACGCTGGCCGCCGATACGAGCCAGGGGAACCGGCCCGGCTTCGAGTCCGCGGCGCTCCCGGAAGAGGGCCGACGCCTGTTCGAACGGCTGGTGGCCGCGACGAGGAGCCGCTGCACCCGGGTACAGACCGGCGAGTTCGGCGCCGATATGGAGGTGGAACTGCTAAACACGGGTCCCGTCACATTTTCCCTGCGGGTGCCCCCACGACCCGTGGTGTGACCGTGATCTTTGTCACGTAGCGGCAGCGGCATCAGGCTATCCTAACCGCTGGGCGTCTTGTCGCGCTGGCATCCCGGCGTACGCGCTTTCCACTGGAGAAGGACTATGGGTCTCGGCGGCCTGCACATCTGGCATCTTCTGATCATCCTGCTGATTTGCGTGGTGATCTTCGGCACCAAGCGGCTCAAGGATATTGGCGGCGACCTGGGCGGCGCCGTGAAGGGCTTTCGCAAGGCGATGAGCGATTCCGAAAATGAGTCGGATTCCCCACCTCCGCAGCTGGGCCGTCCCGACGCCGAATTTGGCGAGCGATCGGGCACGAAGCGCGATTCAGAACGTCACGGCAACGCCTGACTAGAAGTCCTTTGCAGGTCAGGGCCTCTGCAAGCCCTCCAGGTCCGGAGGGCGGCCAGGAGGACAGGTTGGGGCCCGACAGGTCATCATGTTCGACATCGGCTTCTGGGAATTGGCGCTGCTCTTCGCCCTTGGCCTTGTTGTGCTCGGGCCGGACAAGCTGCCCAAGGTAGCTGCCCAGCTCGGCCGTTACGCGGGGCAGGCACGGCGCATGGCACGGACGCTGACGGCGCAGATCCGGGACGAGATCGAAGCGGAAGAGCGCCGGATCACGGCGCGGGAGTCGGCCCCGCCGACCCCTCCAGCCGAACCTGTCTATAGCCGTCCCGGCGCCGATGACCTGATTCCGCACGGCCCGGTCGATGAACATCAGCCCGCCAGCGCGCCGGACCCGTCCGTTGAGCCGCCGCTCCGGAACGGGCCATGACGGACAACGATCACCAGCACAACGAGGCACCGGAGGAGCTTCCGGAAGCCAGCCTGATGTCGCACCTGCTGGAGCTGCGCTCCCGCGTGCTCAAGGCGTTCGGCGCCATCCTGGTCGTATTCCTGGCACTGGTCGCCTTCACGGACCGGGTCTTCGAGGCGGTTGCGCGGCCACTGATGGCCAAGATGCCCGAGGGGTCGACGATGATTGCCACCCAGGTAACGTCGCCATTCCTCACCCCGTTCAAGGCCACGTTTTACGTGGCGATCCTCGTCGCGATCCCGATCGTCCTGTACCAGATCTGGGCCTTCGTGGCGCCGGGACTGTACCGCCGCGAGAAGCGCCTTGCCGTTCCGTTGCTGATTTCCAGCGTCGTCCTCTTCTATGTGGGCGTGGCCTTCGCCTACTTCGTTATCTTTCCCGTGATCTTTGGTTTCTTTACGTCCGCGGCGCCGGCCGGTGTCCAGGTCATGACGGACATCAACGATTACCTGGATTTCGTCCTCGTCCTGTTCGTGGCGTTCGGCGTCGCTTTCGAGGTACCGGTAGCGACGGTACTGCTGGTCCTGACGGGTGTCGTGGATATCGCGACGCTGAAGAGTATCCGCCAGTACGTGTTCCTGGGGGCCTTCGTGGTCGGCATGCTGTTGACGCCGCCCGACGTCTTTTCCCAGACACTGCTGGCAATTCCGATGTACCTGCTCTTCGAAGCAGGTATCGTGATGGCGCGATTCCTTTCGCAGCCCGCGACAACCAGCGAGACCGTGCGCAACAAGACCGCCTGAATGACGATGGCCGATGTCAGCCCCGAGAAGACTTTTTTCGGCCATCCTCGCGGGCTGTTCGTCCTGTTCTTCACCGAGATGTGGGAGCGGTTTTCCTATTACGGAATGCGCGCCCTGCTCATCTTCTACCTGACGAAGCACTGGCTGTTCTCGGATGTGCGCGCGGGCGTCATCTACGGGGCCTACACGGCACTGGTCTACATCACACCGGTGATCGGCGGTTATCTGGCCGACCGGTATTTGGGCCAGCGCAAGGCCGTGTTGTTCGGCGCGGTGCTGCTGGCGTTTGGCCACTTCCTCATGGGCGTCGAAGGCGATAGCGGACAGGGCAGTCCGACACTGCGGATTTTCTGGCTGGCTCTGTCCTTCATCATTGTCGGGTCCGGGTTCCTGAAGGCCAATGTCTCGGTCCTCGTTGGCCAGCTCTACCCGCGCACCGATTCCCGGCGTGATCAGGCCTATACGATTTTCTACATGGGGATCAATCTGGGTGCGGCGATAGGCGCGGTGGTCTGCGGCTACCTCGGCGAGACCTATGGGTGGTCCTACGGGTTTGGTGCGGCCGGATTCGGGATGCTGTTGGGACTGGCGGTGTTCATCCGGGGCAGGCCCCTGCTGCTCGGCAAGGGGGAACCACCGGACCCAGCCCGCCTGGCCGTGCGAACCGGGGGCATCAAATTCGAGTGGTTGCTCTACATGAGCGGCGTCGCTGGCGTCGGAGTCGTGTGGTGGCTGGTCCAGAACCAGGACCTTGTCGGCGAGCTGCTGGGGCTGGCGGGCTTTGCCCTGGTGGCGTATGTCCTGTACACGGCGGCCTTTCGCCTGCCGCCCACTGACCGGGATCGAATTCTCGCCGCCCTGTTTCTGATTCTCGGGTCCATCCTATTCTGGGCGCTGTTCGAACAGGCCGGGTCGTCGCTGAACCTGTACACGGATCGTTTTGTGGATAGGGCAGGCGTGCCCGCGTCGGTGTTCCAGTCCATCAATGCCATCTACATCGTGCTGCTGGGACCTGTCGTCGCCGGTCTTTGGCTCTGGCTGGCCAACAAAGGCCTGGAGCCGTCGGCGCCGGCAAAATTTGGCTTGGGCATGATCCAGCTCGGCGCCGGGTTTCTCGTTATGGTAGCCGGCGCCGTCACGGGCACCGCGACACCGGTCGTGTTCATCTTCCTGATCTACCTGCTGCACACGACCGGAGAACTGTGCCTTTCTCCGGTTGGACTCTCTGCCATGAACCGGCTGGCGCCACCACACATGGCGAGCCTCATCATGGGCCTGTGGTTCTTTGCCTCAGCGGCCGGTGATTTCACGGCCGGCCTCATCGCGGCGGCGGCAGGCGCCGACAGTGCCACTGGCACAACCGATGGCCAGCAGACCGTGCTGGACGTCTACTCGACCGTCGGCTGGGTAGCGATCGCTGCAGGGATAGGGCTGCTGGTGGTGTCCCCGCTCGTCAGGAAGCTCATGCACCTGGACACGCTCACCGACGCGCCGGAGGACCCCGGGCCCCGGCATTGATGACCAATCCAACTTCCCCGGATAATATCGCCCTGCCCTTCAGGCCCTTGGAGTTCCAGCCATGCCCGCCTACATCCTTTCCATCGTCGAAGTCACCAACCCCGGCCCCAACCTCAAGAAGTATTCCGAGGAGTCGGCGCGCCTCGCCCACCAGCACGGCGGCAAGTACGTCATCCGGGGCAAGTCCTCGAATGTGATCTCCGGAAGCCTGCTCGGCAACAAGGTGGTGGTGATGCTGGAGTTCCCCACCATGGACAACCTGAGCGCCTTCTTCAACAGTGACGAGTACCAGAAGGGCTGCAAGCCCCTGCGGGAAGGCACCGGCATCTACGACATCGGCTTCTTCGAGTCACCGCCTACCGGAATGTCCTGACGGCGGCGGGGGCGTGCCCGCGAACGCCAGCACGCGCCCCATCGGGGTCCTGGACTCCGGCGTGGGCGGATTGTCAGTCTGGCGGGAGATCGTCCGCACGCTGCCCGGCGAGGACACCATCTACGTCGCCGACCAGGCTCACGTGCCCTACGGTCCGCGGGGCGAGACCGAGATCCGCGCCTTCTGCGACGGCATCGCGCGTTATCTACTGGACCGTGGCTGCAAGGCGCTGGTAGTCGCCTGTAACACGGCGTCGGCCGCCGCGCTCAAGCACCTGCGGGAAACTCTGCCCGACGTGCCCTCCATCGGCATGGAGCCGGCGGTAAAACCGGCGGCCACCCTGACGAAGACTGGTGTCGTGGGAATCATGGCGACGCCAGCCACCTTCGAAGGCCGCCTTTTCAAGGCCACCGCCGGTCGCCACGCCACGGGGATCCGGCTGGTCAACCAGGTGTGTACCGGTCTTGCCGAGCACGTCGAAGCGGGCCACCTCGACGGCCCGGACACCGTCGCGATATTGCGCGGTTTCCTGGCACCTATCCTGGAGGCCGGGGCGGACACCATCGTTCTGGCCTGCACCCACTATCCCTTCCTGATCGAGCCGATCCGCCGCATCGCCGGCGACGGCGTGGCCGTGATCGACCCGGCGCCCGCCATTGCCCGGCACCTGGGCACGGTCCTGCTGCAGCACGGGCTCCGGAATGGCGACAATCCGCCGGGGAGCCATTCGTTCGTGACCAGCGGGGACGCGGAGCGCTTCGCCGATGCGCTCTTCCGGCTGACCGACCACAGGGCGCAGGTCGATGCTGTGCGCTGGCAGGCGGGTGCGCTGGTGGCCGCCAGCAGCGGGGACGACTCCCGCGCGCTTAGCCCGCCACGACCATGAAACTGGCCTCGGTCTCCGCCACCAGGGAACCGTCGTCGGCCTTCAGCATCCGCCCCTCAAGAAAGGCCACCTTGCCCTTCTGCCGGACCAGCCGTCCTTCCAGCCGCACCCGCGTGCCGATGGTCAGGGGCTGGCGGTAGCGGATCTCGCAGCGGGCGGTGTGGGCGCGGATGCCCTTTAGGAAGAGCCAATTGGCCATCACATCGTCGAGCGCGCTATAGACGATACCGCCGTGGGTCAGCTGGTCATAGCCACCGTGATCCGGGCCCGGGGTGAATTCGGAGCGGCAGACATCGCCGGCATCCAGGTGAAAGCGCAGCCTGAGCCCAACGGGATTGCCGGGCCCGCAAACGAAACAGCGATTGGCATCCTCTCGCATCACTCCTATGCTAGTCCCGGAGGTGACGCGTGGCTTACGACTCGACGAATATTTTTGCCCGGATCCTGCGCGGCGAGATGCCGGCGCATAAGGTCTACGAGGATGACAGGACGATCGCCATCCTGGACGTGATGCCGCAAGCCGATGGGCACACGCTGGTCATTCCCAAAACACCAGCGGAAAACCTGCTCGATCTGGACCCGGCCATGGCGGAAGCCGTCATGCGCACTGGCCAGCACCTGGCCCTGGCGATCCGGCGGGCGTTCCAGCCCGATGGCATCACACTGATGCAGTTCAATGGCGCCGAGGCCGGGCAGACGGTCTTTCACTTTCACCTGCACGTGGTGCCCCGCTACGCGGGACAACCGCTGCGCGTCCACGGCCGCGGCTTTGCCGATCCGGCAGTGCTGGCTGCGCACGCCGAACGCCTCAGGATGGCGGTCGCGTCCTAGGCGGGCCGGCCGGCGGCCAGCGCCAGGGCAAACCCGGCGTAGGCTGCCGCGACCCCGAGCAGGAGCTGGAGTCCCACCGTCGCCAGCGCCGTGCCGAACTGTCCCGACCGGAGCAGCAGCAGCGTCTCGAGCGAAAAGGCGGAAAACGTGGTGTAGCCGCCCAGCACTCCGGTGGCGAGCAGCAGGCGAGCATCGGGGCCCAAGAGCGCCCGGGAGTCAGCGAGGCCGGCCACCAGACCGATGAGCAACGAACCCGTAACGTTCACCACCAGCGTGCCGGCCGGGAACGCGACGACCGCCCCGGCCTCCGGGATCAGCAAGCGCTGGGCAAGACCGCTCACCAGGTAGCGCAGCGTCGAGCCTGCAGCGCCACCCGAGGCCACGAGGACAAACTCGCGGACGGTCAGGGCGCGAACTCCCGGGGGTGGGGCGCGGGGATGGCGGCGCGGGAATCCCGGCTCTGCTTCTCCTTCCGCACGTGCCGCACCGCCTTGCGAAACAGGCTGCGAAGCTCGTTCCCGTCCTCCGGCGCGGCAGCCACGCCAATGGTCACGGCCAGCCGTCGCATGGCGTAGTCGAAGTCCTGGGTTCCGGAAAACACGTCATGCCGGATCCGGTTCGCCACGGCATCGGCGGCTGCCCGGCCGCAGCGGGGCAGGAAGATGACGAACTCGTCGCCGCCATAGCGGGCACAGAGATCGCCGTCGCGGGTGGCTCTCTGGATGCTGGCGGCTACGGCCCGCAGGGCCCGGTCACCGGCCTCGTGGCCGAAGCGATCGTTGATGTGGCCGAGCCGTTCCACGTCGATCATCAGCAGGGCGATCGGGCTGCCGCCCGGGCCTGACGACGCGTATTCCGCCTCGGCCAGCTTGCTGAAGCTGCGCAGGTTGTAGAGGCCCGTGAGGTCGTCACGCTCCGCCAGGAACCGGATCGTCCGCGTCGCCCGGTCCAGATCGCTCGACAGGGCGCTGGTCAGAAACGCCACCAAAAGTGTCGGCGCCATTTCGGCGAACAGGGCAATGAGTGCCGGCATGGCCAGGCCGCTGGCGCCCCCGGTCAGCACACCAAGGAGCAGCCGCCCGGCGAAGATCGCGAGCAGCAGGGCACCGGTCACCCGCCGGCCCAGCACCAGCGCGGCCGTTACGACGGGGAGCAGGTAAAGATGGCTCAGGGTACCGGCCTGGCCACGCGCCTCGGCGATGAGGGCGGTGATGAACACGGCCATGGCGGCCGTTTCCAGAATCAGCCGGAGGCGGGGCTGGTTCCGCAGCCGGGGCACCAGAGGCATGGCGAGCACGGTGATGCCAAATCCCAGGAGCGTGAGGTACCAGGTAGTCGAATTCGCGATCGCGTCCCGTGCGACGAAGTAAAACAACGACGTGACCAGCAGGAGCAGGAGTTGCACCTCCCGGATACTGCGCGCGATTCCCTGCAAGGCATCCATGCCCCGGGGGACTAGTTGGCGCGGGTCTGGAGAATCGGGCTGCGCCCGAGGAGGCGCGTGGCCTGCACGAGGTTCACCTCGGGATCCGCCCCGTCGAACGGCACGTCGGGGATGATTCCGCGGCCCTGTATGGACACACCGGACGGCGTGAAGTAGCGGGACGTCGTGAGCTTGATCGCCCGTCCGCCCGACAATGGCATGACCGTCTGCACGGAGCCCTTGCCGAAGGTCCGGGTGCCGACGATGGTGGCCCGGTGGTGATCTTGCAGGGCGCC
>JBDSWH010000041.1:0-5706 GCA_039926785.1 Gammaproteobacteria bacterium | reverse complement strand
CGAAACGGACACCATGGACACCTTCGTCGATTCGTCCTGGTACTTCCTGCGCTTTGCCTCGGCGGACAGCGCGACGTCCATGGTGGACGAGCGGGTGAGGTACTGGCTGCCGGTTGACCAGTACATCGGCGGCATCGAGCACGCGATCCTGCACCTGCTGTACTCGCGCTTCTGGACCCGGGTTATGCGGGACCTCGAGCTGGTGACGCTGGACGAGCCCTTCGCCCGGTTGCTCACCCAGGGCATGGTGCTGAACGGTATCTACTTCCGGAAGTCCGACACCGGCCGCCTTGCCTACTTCAACCCGACCGAGGTGGAAGAGCGCGACGACGGCACGGGCGGCCGGTCCGTCATCCTGGTGGCAGATGGCCAGCCGGTGGAATCTTGCGGCATGGGCACCATGTCGAAGTCGAAGAACAACGGCGTGGACCCGCAGACGCTCGTGGATACGCTGGGGGCCGACACCGCGCGGCTCTTCACGATGTTCACCTCGCCACCCGAGCAAACCCTCGAGTGGTCGGACGAGGGCGTGCAGGGCGCGTCCCGGTTCCTGAAGCGGATCTGGCGGGCCGTGCACGCGCATGTTGCGGGCGGGCCTGCGGGCCCGGTGGTGGTGGCGGAGCTGAATGAAACCCGGAAGGCGCTGCGCCGGCAGGTCCACCAGACGCTCGCAAAGGTGTCGGACGACATCGGCCGCCGCCGCACCTTCAACACGGCGATTGCCGCCGTCATGGAACTCCTGAACGCGCTGAACCGCGCGGAGACCGCCACGGCGGCTGACCGGGCCGTCTTGCAGGAAGCCCTCGATCTCACTGTGCTGATGCTGTCACCGATCGTGCCGCATATCTGCCACCGCCTGTGGCAGGTGCTGGGCCACGACGGGGCGGTCATCGACCAGCCCTGGCCCCAACCGGATCCGGCGGCGTTGCTGGCGGACACGCGGGAAATCGTCGTCCAGGTGAATGGCAAGGTGCGTGCCCGCGTGACCGTGGCGGCCGCCGCGTCCGAGTCCGACGTACGCGCCGCGGCGCTGGCCGACGACAACGTGCAGCGCTTCGTGGGCACCGGCACCGTGCGCAAGGTCATCGTCGTTCCCGGAAAGCTCGTGAATGTGGTCGTCTAACCGGCTCATTCGCGCAGCCGCGCTGGTCATTCTCCTGGCCGGGGCACTGGCCGGCTGCGGATTCCAGTTCCGGGGCAACCCCGAATTTCCGCCGCAGATGGCCGTGATCCACATCGTGGCCGACGATCGCTACACACCGTTCTACCGGGAGCTCGTGACGGTGCTGCGCCGGAGCGACGTCCAGCTGACCGACGATCCGACGAAGGCCCGCACGGTCATCCGTGTACTGACTGACGACACGGGCCGCCGGCTGCTGTCGGTGACAACCCGCAACGTGCCCGCCGAGTACGAGGTCTACTACCGGGTGCGATTCGCCGTGGACGTCGACGGTGTCGAGACCGTGCCCCTAGAACAGATCGCGCTGACACGGGACTTTGCCTTTGACGAGAACCGGGTGCTCGGCAAGTCGGGCGAGGAGGAGATCATCCGCCAGGCTATTGCCAGCGACCTGGTTGGGCTCGTGACCCGCCGACTCACGGCCGTGCGCTGAGTCCGCACGCCGAACCCACCGTGGCCATTACCCGCCGTTCGCTGTCGCGCCGCCTGCTGCGCCTGTCGGTCCGGCTAGCCGCACTCTTCGTGGCCATGACCGTCGTTCTGGTGCTCCCGCTCCGCTGGCTGCCGCCGCTCACGACCAGTTTCATGCTGCAGAACTGGGTGGCCCAGAAAAGCGTGTCCGCGGAAGTGCGCTACGCCTGGGTGTCGCGCGAGAAGATCAACCGCCGCGCCGCCCTCGCCGTACTGGCCGCAGAAGACCAGAAATTCTTCAATCACACGGGCTTCGACGTCGAATCCATCCGCAAGGTATGGAAGCGCAACGGCAAGGGCCGCACGGTCCGCGGGGCGTCCACGATCAGCCAGCAGGTGGCGAAGAACCTCTGGCTCTGGCCGGGGCGCACGTGGTTCCGCAAGGGGCTGGAGGCCTGGTTCACGGTGTGGGTCGAAATGCTCTGGCCGAAGGAACGCATCCTGGAGGTCTACCTGAACGTCGCTCAGTTCGGGCCAGCGGTTTTCGGCGTGGAAGCGGCGGGTCGGCTCTACTTCCGCAAGCCGGCGGCGGCGCTCAATGAGCCCGAGTCAGCCCTGCTGGCCGCCGTGCTGCCGAATCCCCTGATGTACCGGGTGCGCAATCCGTCCCGCTACACCTCGCGCCGCCAGAGCTGGATACAGCGGCAGGCCCGCCCCCTGGGCGACGCGCTGCCGGCGTCCCGCTGGTCGGCGCCGCGCTGAACCGCTAGTCTGCTGCCACCCCGTTCCAGGAGATTTGCATGGCCCTCGTCGCCGCGATAATCGCGCTCGCCCTGATTGAATTCATCGCATTCGGGCTCCTCGTGGCCCGAGCCCGCGTCCGTTGCGGTATCCAGCCGCCCGCGACGACCGGCCACCCCGTCTTCGAGCGTTATTTCCGGGTACAGCAGAACACGCTCGAACAGTTGGTCGTGTTCGTGCCATCGGCCTGGCTCTTCGGGTATTACGTGAGTCCCCTGTGGGCGGCGGGGCTCGGCGTGCTCTTCGTGATCGGTCGCGCGCTGTACCTGACCGGCTACGTGGCGGATCCGAAGAAGCGCGGCGCGGGCTTCGGCCTTTCGTTCCTGCCGAACGTAATCCTCGCCGTGGGTGCGCTCGTCGGCGCGATCCTGAGCCTTCGGTAGTAACAGATTGGGGACATGCCTAATTGCGCACTGCGCAATTAGGCATGTCCCCAATTTTACAACTTGGTCGGGTTTGGATGGCCGGCGTAGACGATCTCGGGATCGAAGACCTTCTCGGTCTCGGTGAACGTCAGCGGCAGGGGGCCGTCGGCTGACTGTGCCGACGCTCCCACCGGCACCTGCCGGTAGAAGCAGCTGCGGTAGCCCACGTGGCAGCTGGCACCGCCCGTGATGTCGACGCGCAGCCAGACACAATCCTGATCATCGTCAATCAGCAGTTCCCGTATTTTCTGCACGAGGCCGCTCGTGGCGCCCTTGTGCCACAGCGCCTGCCGGCTGCGGCTGAAGTAGTGGGCTTCGCCCGTCTCGATGGTGCGGGTCAGCGCCTCGGCATTCATGTAGCCCACCATCAGCAGTTCACCGCTGCTGAAGTCCGTCGTGACGGCGGCGATCAAGCCCTGGGCATCGAACTTGGGGGCCAGTTCGTGGCCTTCCTCGACCTGCTCGATGGTGAGGCGCCGGGCGAAGATGTGGTTGGGGTCCATGGGGGTTGTATTATAGCGGCCCCTTTTCCCCCGTCTCACCCATGTCCCTGACCCTTTACAACACCCGCACCCGCCAGAAGGAAGCCTTCGAGCCCCTGCAGGAAGGACGGGTGACGATGTACGTCTGCGGACCAACGGTCTACAGCTTTCCCCACATCGGCAATGCCCGGCCCGCGGTCGTCTTCGACGTGCTTTCCCGCCTGCTGCGCACCCGTTACCAGGTCACCTACGCCCGCAACGTCACCGACATCGACGACAAGATCAACAAGGCCGCGGTGGAGCAGGGCGTACCCATCGGCGACATCACCCGGCGCTTCGAGGCCGTATACCGGGAAGACATGACGGCCCTCGGGGTCGAGCCGCCGGATCTGGAGCCCCACGCCACGGAACACCTGCCGGGCATCATCGCGATGATCGGCCAGCTCGTCACCAGCGGGCATGCCTACGCCGCGGAAGGGCACGTGCTGTTCCGCGTCCGCTCTTACGCCGACTACGGCGCCCTGTCGGGACGCGACCGCCGCGACCTGCTTGCGGGGGCCCGCGTCGAGATCGCGCCATACAAGGAAGATGCTGGCGATTTCGTGCTGTGGAAGCCGTCCACACCGGACCTGCCGGGCTGGGACAGCCCCTGGGGCCGGGGCCGGCCCGGCTGGCACATTGAATGCTCGGCGATGATCGCGGAGCATCTCGGGCCCACCATCGATATCCACGGCGGCGGCAACGACCTGATCTTCCCCCACCACGAGAACGAGTTGGCCCAAAGCACCTGCGCCAACGGCGGCCCGCTGTTCGTCCGCTACTGGCTGCACAACGGCTTCGTCAACGTGGACCGCACGAAGATGTCGAAGTCGTTGGGCAACGTGCTGCTGGTCCGCGATCTCCTCAAGGACGCGCCCGGCGAGGCGATCCGGCTTGCGCTCCTGTCTGCCCACTACCGGCAGCCCCTCGACTGGACCGGCGACGTCCTGGCCGACGCCCGGCGCAAGCTCGATCGGCTTTACGGCGCGCTGCGCGACCTGCCTGCCCCGGGCACGGCGGACGCCACCGTGGACCCGGACTTCATGGCGGCGCTGGAGGACGACCTCAACACGCCGAAGGCCCTCGCGGCGCTCTTCGACCTGGCCCGCACGATCAACCGGTCCGAATCCACGGCCGAGCGCCAGGCACTGGCCGCCCGACTGCGCGCGAGCGCCAGACTCCTCGGCCTGCTGGGCGCCGAACCGGAGGCCTGGCTGCGGGGCACCGACGGTCAGGATGGCCTGACGGCCGAAGCGGTGGAGGAGCTGCTGGCGCAACGGCTGGCGGCCCGCAAGGACAAGGACTTCGCCACCGCCGACCGGATCCGGGACGAGCTGGTGGCCGGACGCATCGTCATCCTCGACGGACCGGAGGGCACGCGCTGGCGGCGCGCCGGGAACTGACGATGGCCACGTCCTCCATTGCTGAAGCCGAGCGGGAGCTCGTCGAGGAATTCGCCCTCTTTGACAACTGGTTGGACCGCTACCAGTACATCATCGACCTGGGCCGCCAGCTGCCGCCGTTTCTGGAAGCGGAGAAAACCGAGGACCGTAAGATCAAGGGCTGCCAGTCCCAGGTGTGGCTGGTGACGCGGGTCGTTGGTGACCGGCTGGAGTTCCAGGCCATCAGCGACTCCGCCATCGTGTCCGGACTGATTGCGATCCTGATGCGCATCTACAGTGGCCGGTCGGCCGGCGAGATCCTCGCCGCGCCCCCTGGCTTCATCAAGGCCATCGGCCTGGACCAGCACCTGAGTCCCACGCGCAGCAACGGACTGCACGCCATGCTGGGCGCGATCCGTACTGCCGCCGCGGCGTGCGCGGCGACGTGAACCGGTCGCCGGCGCTACCCGCCCGGCTCGCCATCGCGCTGATCCGGGCCTACCAGGCCGCGCTGTCCCCCTGGCTGGGTGCCAACTGCCGGTACCTGCCCACCTGTTCCGCGTACGCCATCCTGGCCGTCGGGCGGTTCGGCGTGTTGCGGGGCGGCTGGCTGGGGCTGCGCCGGATCTGCCGCTGCCACCCGATTGCCGCCCTGGGCGGCGGGGCGGGCGCCGATCCGGTGCCGACGGATTATGTGTGGTGGGGGCGGCATTGACGGGTGCCAATCCCTGCTATATTTCGGACCATCGGGATGGACAAGAGATTGCTGGACATCGTCTGCTGCCCTGTCACCAAGCTGCCGCTGCAGCTTTTGGACAGCGAACGCCTCTCGCGCCTGAACTCTGCGATCAGCAACTCTGCGATCGGCAACGGCAAGCTCCAGAATCGCGCCGCACTCGCTGTCAAGGAAACCCTGTCCGAAGCACTCGTCACCCGGGATGGTCGTCTCGTCTATCCCGTTCGCGAGGGCATACCCCTGCTACTCG
>JBDSWH010000040.1:0-6184 GCA_039926785.1 Gammaproteobacteria bacterium | reverse complement strand
CCGCGAGCGCCTTAGTAAGCTCCGTCTTGCCGACGCCGGTAGGGCCCAGGAACAGGAACGACCCGTTCGGCCGCTTCGGGTCCGACAGCCCCGCGCGGGAGCGCCGGATGGCGTCGGCCACAGCGGTGAGCGCCTCGGCCTGGCCGACGACGCGCTTGCCCAGCTCGTCCTCCATGCGCAGCAGTTTGTCCTTCTCGCCCTCCAGCATCTTGCTGACGGGAATGCCGGTCCACTTGGAGACGATCTCGGCGATCTCCTCCTCGGTGACCTTGTTGCGCAGGAGGCGCGTCTCGCCCTTCTCCAGGCCGGCGACGGCAGCGAGTTTCTTCTCCAGCGCAGGAATCTTCCCGTACTGGAGTTCGGACATGCGGGCGAGGTCCTGGCCGCGGCGGGCCGCGTCCAGGTCGAGGCGCGCACGCTCCAGGTCCTCCTTGATCTGGGCCTCGCCCTGCACCGACGCCTTCTCCGCCTTCCAGACCTCGTCCAGGTCGGCGTACTCGCGCTCGAGCGTTTTCAGCTGGCTTTCCAGGTCCGAGAGGCGCTTCTTCGACGCGTCGTCCGACTCCTTCTTCAGCGCCACCTGCTCGATTTTCAACTGGATGATGCGCCGGTCGAGCCGGTCCATCTCTTCGGGCTTGGAGTCGATCTCCATGCGCAGCCGCGACGCGGCCTCGTCGATGAGGTCGATGGCCTTGTCCGGCAGCTGCCGGTCGGTGATGTAGCGGTGGGACAAGGTCGCCGCCGCAACGATGGCCGGATCGGTGATGTCCACGCCGTGATGGACCTCGTAGCGCTCCTTGAGGCCCCGGAGGATGGCGATGGTGTCCTCGACGAGTGGCTCCAGCACCAGCACCTTCTGGAACCGGCGTTCGAGCGCGGCGTCCTTCTCGATGTACTTGCGGTACTCGTCCAGCGTGGTCGCGCCCACGCAGTGCAGTTCGCCGCGGGCGAGCGCCGGCTTCAGCATGTTGCCAGCGTCCATGGCGCCCTCGGCCTTGCCGGCGCCGACCATGGTGTGCAGCTCGTCGATGAACAGGATGACCTGACCTTCCTGCTTGGACAGGTCACTCAATACGCTTTTCAGGCGTTCCTCGAAATCCCCCCGGTACTTGGCACCCGCGATCAGCGCGCCCATGTCTAGGGCGAGGATGCGCTTGCTCTTCAGGCTCTCGGGGACTTCGCCGTTGACGATGCGCTGGGCCAGGCCCTCCACGATCGCAGTCTTACCGACACCGGGCTCGCCGATCAGGACGGGGTTGTTCTTGGTGCGCCGCTGGAGCACCTGGATCGTGCGGCGGATCTCGTCGTCGCGCCCGATCACAGGGTCGAGCTTGCCCTGCTCGGCACGGGCGGTGAGGTCGACGGTGTACTTCTCGAGGGCCTGGCGGGTCTCCTCCGCGTTGGGGTCGTCGACGCTCGCGCCACCGCGAACCTCACCGATGGCATTGTCGAGCGCGCCCTTCACCACCCCAGCCTCCTTTAAGGTCCGGCCGAGCGCACCCTTGTCGTCGCAGGCGGCAAGGACGAAGAGTTCGCTGGAGATGAACTGGTCACCGCGCTTCCCGGCAAGCTTCTCCGTGAGGTTGAGCAGGCGCCCGAGGTCGTTCGATATCTGGACGTCACCCGCCGTGCCTTCCACCCGGGGCAGGCGGTCGAGCGCCTCGCCGAGCTTTGAGCGCAGCAGATTGAGGTTGGCCCCCGCCTTGCCCAACAGGGCGCCGACGCCGGGCCGCGGCTGCTCGAGGAGCGCCGCCATGAGGTGCACCGGCTCGATGAACTGGTGGTCGCGCCGGTTGGCGGCGGACTGGGCCAGCTGCAGGGCCGACTGGAAGGTTGTGGTGAACTTGTCGGGGCTCATGGGGCACTTTCGCTGCGGCGACCGCGGCTTAGATTGGGCTCAAAAGGCCATTTTCAACGCTAAAATAGTTAAAAGGGGTACCGGACCTTAGTTTTGCCAGTTCTTTAGGTGTTTGGCCGCACTGCCCAAAACAACTAAAGAACTGGCAAAACTAAGGTCCGGTACCTTTTCCTTTTTTCCTTCATTTTCCTTCACCCGAGCCAGATGAGGGTGGCCTGGCGGCCCGTCACGCCGTCGCGCCGGTGGGAGAAGAAGCGCTCGGGCTCGGCCAATGTGCAGAAGCTGCCCCCGGAAATGGCCGTGACGCCGGCCCGGCGCAGACGCAGGCGGGCGGCGGCATACAGGTCCAGAAGCCAATGTCCTGGCCGGTGCGGCCGGAACGCATCGGCGGCGGATGGATCGGCCTGGAGGAAGGCGTCCCGCACCTCCGCACCGACCTCGTAGCGCTCCGGCCCGATGGCAGGGCCCAGCCACGCGAGAAGCGAGTCCGGCCGCACGCCGTCTGCGGCGAGCCAGGCGACCGCCGACTCGAGCACTCCGGCGGACAGCCCGCGCCAGCCGGCGTGGGCGGCCGCCACGTGGGTGCCGGCGCGGTTGCAGAACAGCACCGGCAGGCAGTCGGCCGTGAGGACCGCACACACGATGCCGGCCGACGCGGTCCAGGCCGCGTCGGCCACGGACTTTTGCCCGGCCGCCTGGGCTGCGACGACCGCCGTGCCGTGGACCTGCTGCAGCCACGCGGGATCGCCCGGAAGTTCGAGCGCGTCACGGAGCAAGCCGCGGTTGTGCGCCACGGCCGCCGGGTCGTCACCCACATGATCGCCCAGGTTCAGTGCCGCCCACGGTGCGCGACTGTCGCCGCCGGCGCGCGTCGTGGCGACGGCATGCACCCGCGCCGGCGCCGCCCAGTCAGGCCGGATCAGCGGCAGGCGGGTCACGATGCCGCCTGCTCGGGCCAAGCCCGCGTCTCGAGGCGTGCCAGGTCATTCGCGCCGCCCGCGACTGCCGCCAGCAGGCCGCGGAAGTCCTCCGGCAGCGGCGCGCTCAGATCGAGCGCCTCCCCCGTCACCGGATGGAGGAACCGGATCCGGGCGGCGTGGAGCGCCTGCCGGCGAAAGCCTCGCAATGCCAGCGCCAGCGACTCTGCGGCGCCGGCCGGAATGATCAACCGTCCCCCATAGGCCGGGTCGCCGACGATCGGGTGGCGGACGTGAGCCAGGTGCACGCGGATCTGGTGCGTACGACCCGTCTCCAGCCGCACGGCCACGAAGGTGTGGTGCGGGAAACGTGCCAGGACGCGGTAGTGGGTCACGGCCGGTCGCCCGCCGTAGGGCCTAACCGACATCTTCGTGCGCTGGGTCTTGTGCCGGCCGATGTCGGCGTCGACCGAGCCGCCAGCGGTCATCGCGCCGACACAGAGCGCCCGGTACTCGCGCGTGATTTCGCGGGCCTCCAGCGCGCGCACGAGGTGCGTGTGCGCCGGGAGGGTCTTCGCGATGATGAGAAGTCCCGAGGTGTCCTTGTCGAGCCGGTGCAGGATACCGCTGCGGGGCAGCCCGGCCAGCTCCGGGGCGTGGGCCAGCAGGCCGTTCTGCAGGGTGCCCGCTGCATTGCCGGCACCCGGGTGGACGACGAGCCCAGCCGGCTTGTTGACCACCAGCACGTCCGCGTCCTCGAAGACGACGGCCAACGGAATGGCCTCTGCGGCCGGTGGCGCGTGTTCGCCGCCGGTGCCGGCGGAATCCACCTGCACCTGCACTACCTGGCCGCCGGCCACCCGCGTGCGGGGCTCCGGGATTTCACCGTCCAGGCGCACATGTCCCTCCAGGATCCACTGCTTGAGCCGGCTCCGCGAATAGTCGGGCAGCAGCTCGGCCAGCACCTGGTCCAGGCGGCGACCGGTGGCGTCGTCCGGGATGGTCAGTTGTTGCTGCGCAAGCTCCATGCGGCGCTAGGCTATACTGCCGTCCCCGCCGGCGACACCTTGAACATGCGTTCGACACCGCGCCACAACCTGGCTTCGTTCCTAATGGTGACCACCATGCTGGCCCTGCTGGGCGGCCTGGTCGGTGGCTGCGCGGGCAAGGGCAAGGAAGAGAAGGACCTGAAATCGGGCACCGCCGATCTCTTCGAGCACGGCAGGAAGTCGATGCTGTCGGGCAACTTCAGCAACGCGATCCGCTACTTCGAAGCGCTTGAAGCGCGCTTCCCGTTCAGCAACGAGACCAAGCAGGCGCAGATCGACCTCATCTACTGCTATTACAAGGACCGGCAGATCGAGGCCACTGTCGACGCCGCCACGACCTTCGAGCGCGAGAACCCGACCCACCCGCGAGTGGACTACGCGCTGTACATGCGGGGACTGGCATACTTTTCCGGTGAACACAGCTGGTACCACCGGCTGTTCCGGGTCGACCTGGCCCAGCGTCCGCCCAAGAATGTGGAAGCGTCGTTCTCCGTCTTCTCCCAGCTTGTGCAGCGCTTTCCCAACAGCGCCTACAGCGCGGATGCGCGCCAGCGGATGGTTTTCCTGCGCAACCGACTCGCGGACTACGAGGTGTACGTGGCGCGCTACTACATGAAGCGCGGCGCCTGGCTGGCGGCGGCCAACCGGGCCAAGTTCGTTGTCGAGCAGTACGACGGCGCGCCTGCGTCCAGCGAGGCGCTCACCATCATGGTCAAGGCCTACGACAACCTGGGCATGCCGGAATTGTCGGGGGATGCGCGAAGCGTGCTGGCCACCAGCTTCCCCGAGAACCACCAGCAGCTCGCCCGGCAGGAAAAGTCGCCCTGGTACAAGTTCTGGTAACGGGGTAAAGGTACGGTAAAGGTACCGGACCTTAGTTATTCAGTTTGTTTAGTTATTTGCGTTACGGCAAAACAACTTAAGAATCTGAATAACTAAGGTCCGGTACCTCTTTTACTTGTGGCGGTAGCCGGAGGTGATCGGGTAGCGCCAGTCGCGGCCGAAGGCGCGGCTCGAGATTCGAACCCCCGGCGGTGCCTGGCGGCGCTTGTACTCGGCCTTCCGCACCATCTCCAGCACCCGCGCCGCTACCGGCTTGTCGAAGCCCCGGGCGGCGATCTCGTCCACCGAGCGATTCTCCAGGATCAGCGCGTCCAGGATCGGGTCGAGCACGTCGTAGGGCGGAAGTGAATCGCTGTCCTGCTGACCCGGACGCAACTCGGCGCTGGGCGGCCGGGTAATCACGCGCTCCGGAATTACAGGCGACAGCGAGTTGCGGTAGCGCGCGAGTTGGTAGACCAGCGTCTTGGTGCAGTCCTTGATCGGCGCGAAGCC
Organism: Gammaproteobacteria bacterium; assembly: GCA_039926785.1. Lineage (GTDB taxonomy): Bacteria > Pseudomonadota > Gammaproteobacteria > Steroidobacterales > SHZI01. The sequence continues at coordinate 1,025 of JBDSWH010000040.1, read as the reverse complement.
CCCGGCCATGTCCCCATAGAGCGTGGCGTAGCCCACGGCCATCTCGCTCTTATTGCCCGTCGCCAGCACCATGCGGCCGGTCTTGTTGGAAATCGCCATCAGCAGGATGCCGCGAGCCCGGGACTGCAGGTTCTCCTCCGTCGTATCCTCGGGAAGTCCTTCGAACAGCCCGGCGAGTGCGCCACGGGCAGCCTCGACCAGCGGGTCGATGGGCAGCACCTGGTAATCCACGCCCATCTGCCGCGCCTGGGCCGCCGCGTCCTCGACGCTCATGGCAGCCGTGTAGCGGTAGGGCATCATCACCGCCTGGACGGCCCCGGACCCGAGGGCATCCACCGCGATGGCCAGCGTCAACGCCGAGTCGATGCCACCGGACAGCCCAAGCACGACGCCGGGAAAGCCGTTCTTTTGCACGTAATCCCGCACGCCGGTCAGCAATGCGGCGTACACGCTCGCCACGTCCTCCGGAAGCGGGCCGACGTCGGCAACATCCGGCTCCATGGTCCGAGCTCCGCTCCGGCGCAGCGTCACGACCGGCAGGCAGGGCTCGAGGGCGGGCGCGCGGAACACGGTGCGCCCGGTGGCGTCGACGACGAACGAGCCGCCGTCGAAGACGAGTTCGTCCTGCCCGCCCACCGTGTTCAGATACACCAGCGGCACCCCGTTCTCCCGGGCACGGGCCGCGAGCACCTGTTCCCGCTGGGCCTGCTTGCCGATTTCGAATGGCGAGCCGTTGACCGCGAGGATCAGTTCGGCGCCGGCCGCGGTGGCACGGGCGGAGGGCTCCGGCTCCCAGACGTCCTCGCAGATGCCGAGTCCGAGCCGGATGCCCTGGAAATCGACGACAGCGGGTCCCGTGCCGGGCGTGAAGTAGCGCTCCTCATCGAAGACGCTGTAGTTCGGCAGGCAGCTCTTCCGGTAATTGGCCACCGGCTTGCCGCCCGCGAACAGCACGACGGCGTTGTAAATGTGGCCACCGGTGAACTCCGGGTAGCCCACGAGCGCGGCAATGCCGGAGGTCGCTG
>JBDSWH010000039.1:0-5855 GCA_039926785.1 Gammaproteobacteria bacterium | reverse complement strand
ATCGGGATCCTTCACGAGGCCCTAGTGCCCGCCACCCGCGGCGTGCTGATCGTCGTGGGAGGGCCCCAGTACCGCATCGGCAGCCATCGTCAGTTCGTCCTGCTGGCTCGCGACCTGGCCCGGCAGGGGATCCCGGTTCTGCGCTTCGACTACCGGGGGATGGGCGACAGTGACGGCCGTTTTCGCGGCTTCGAGCACGTGTCCGCCGATATCGCCGCGGCCACGCAGGCTTTTCACGGGGCCTGTCCCGGCATGCGGGACATCGTCCTTTGGGGACTGTGCGACGGGGCTTCCGCCGCGATGTTCTACGCGGCCGCACATCCGGAAAACATTGCAGGACTCATCCTCGCCAATCCCTGGGTGCGCAGTGAACAGGGGCTGGCCCAGTCGTACGTCAGGAACTACTACGGGCAACGGCTGCTGCAGTGGAGTTTCTGGCGCAAGCTGTTGCGTGGCGAAATGCATGTCTGGAAGACCCTGCGCGGATTCCTGGCCGACGTGCGGAAGGCCCGCGGCGGCGGTCGGCAGGCACAGCTGCCGGCGTCCTTACCCGAGCGCGTCCGGCGGGCACTCGAGTCGTTTCGCGGTCCGGTGCTGCTGATCCTGAGTGGCCGGGACCTGACCGCGGGGGAATTCATTGCCTGTGCGGCCCACGACAACTGGCGGCCCGCCATGGATCGCGCGGGCACCCGGCGCCTTGATCTGGCGGAAGCGGATCACACGTTCTCCCGCCGGCAATGGCAGGACGGCATGAGCGCGACCTGCGCCGGGTGGCTCAAGTCCTGGTAGCGGATTCCCGTATCACCCTGTCCAGCGCCTGTATCGTGGGTTCCCAGCTGAAGCGCGCGCCGTGGGCGGCCACCCGCACCCGCTCTGGCGGTGACGCCTGCAGCACCCGCACCGCCGCGGCGATGGCGCTTGCCGAGCGTTCAGTCAACAGATAACCCGCCGAGTCCGAGTCGATGATCTCCGGGATGCCGCCGACCGCCGTGGCAATGACCGGCGTGCCGCAGGCCAGGCTTTCGAGGACCACGTTTGGCATGCCCTCCCGGCTGGAGGCCAGCACGAGGCTGTCGGCGGCGTTGTAGCAGGCGACCAGTTCCTCCTGGGGCAGATTGCCCAGGAGTCGCACACGGTCGGCAACACCCCGCGCCCGGGCGAGCCGTTCCAGTGACGCGCGCTGTGGGCCGTCACCGGCGATGAGCGCCGTAACCCCGGGGAGTTCTGCCAGCGCCTCAATGACCAGGTGATGCCCCTTGATCTCCAGCAGGTTGCCGACTGAGAGCAGTGTGAATCCGGACGCCCCGAACCGGGCACGCGCGGCGTTCCGGTCGAGGGGGCGAAAGCGCTGAACGTCGACGCCGTTGCGCAACGTCACCACCTTGCCCGGGTCGGCGCCCAGGGCCAGCAGCCCGTCCCGGAGCGCGTCGGAGACGGTGATGACCCGTGCGGCACGCCGGATGGCCCAGCGGATCATCGCGCGAGGTGCCGCGTAGCGGGTGTACAGGTTGACGTCTGACCCGCGCGCCGTCATCAGCACCGGGATCCCGAGCCACAGGCCGAGCAGGCACGCGGCAACGCCGTCCGGGTACAGGAAATGACTGTCGATCAAGGCCAGTCGGGGGTGCTCCCGGCGTAGGCGACGCACATGGGGCAGCAGACCGAGCGCCAGCAACAGGGGCGCTACCGTCATGCCCACCTTCGGGACAACGAGGTATCGCGGGTAGCGCACCTCGATTCCGTAGCGTTTCTCCCGTTCCGGTGTGCGGGCGAAGTCGGCGTACTCGCCAAAGCGCTGGCCAGTGAACGGGAACCAGGGTACCGGCGCGAGGACGCTCGCCGTCACATTGCCCCTCGCCACCAGATGCCGCAGCCGCTCCTCAACGAAGATGCCGTGCCGCGGACGGACGGCGCTGGGGAAGAGCCCGGTCAGCGTGAGAATGTGGGGCATGGCGAGCGGAGGAAGCCCTCCAGCATCAGCAGCGACCAGATTCCGGGACTGTAGTCACGCTGGCCGGAGAGGTGGCGCGTCACCAGTTGCTCCAGGCCTCGCGTGTCGAAAATGCCGTCCGCGTTCAGCCAGGGACTGTTGGGCAAGGCGCGCACCCGCTCCCGGAGGGGGCCGCGGAACCAGCGGGCGAGGGGCACGGCAAAGCCCATCTTCTTCCGGTAGAGGATTTCGTCCGGCAGCAGTTGCTCCAGGCTTTTCTTGAGCAGGTACTTGCCGGTGCCACCCCGCAGCTTGAGGTTGACGGGCAGCGTGGCCGCCCACTCGATGAATTCATAGTCCAGGAAGGGCCCGCGGACCTCCAGGCTGTGGGCCATGCTGGCCCGGTCCACCTTGGTGAGGATGTCGCCCACCAGGTAGGTCTTCAGGTCCAGGTACTGGACCATGGACAGGGCATCGGGAAATTCGCGCCCGCGAACGTGCCGGTCGAACACGGCCCGGGAGTCGTAACCCTGCAGGCGGCTTCGGAAGGCGGGGGAGTACAGCTGGCTGCGCGTCTCCGTACTCGACAGCGATACCCCGTGCAGGTACGCGCCGACGCTGTCCCGGGCCAGCGCCTGGAACGTGGTCTTGCCGCGGAAGATCCGGGGTGCCCAGTCCAGCTTGGGGTAGTAGCGGCCGAGCAGGCCGAAGACCGGGCGGCGGATGGCGGCGGGGATGACGCTGCGGATGCTCTCCTCGGCGGCGAACATCCGGTAGCGGCGGTAGCCGGCGAAGTTTTCGTCACCTGCATCGCCCGACAGCGCGACCGTCACCCGCTCCCGGGCGGCGGCGCAGACCCGGTAGGTCGGAATGGCGGAGCTATCGGCGTACGGCTCGTCGTAGATGCCCACCAGGGTTTCCAGCAGACCGAAGTCGTCGACCTCGACGGTACGCTCGCTGTGGTCGGTGTGGTACTGGCGGGCCACCTGCTGCGCATACGCGGACTCGTCGTAGTCCCGGTCGTTGAAGCCTATGGAGCAGGTCTTGACGCTCTCGTTCATCAGCCCGGCCATGACCGCGACCACGGCGCTCGAGTCCACGCCACCCGAGAGGAAGGCGCCCAGTGGCACCTCGGCGATCAGCCGGCGGCGGACGGCATCCGTCAGGTGCTGGAGCAGTTCGGCCTCCGCATCCTCCTCCGACGGGCGGTGGCTTCCGAAGCGGCTCGTGTCCAGGTCCCAATAGCGCCGGATCGTCTGCTGCCCGGACCGGTCGATCAGTAGCAGGTGACCCGGCTCCAGCTTGTGCACGCCGCTGTAGATGGTGTCCGGCTCCGGCACGTAACCAAAGGTCAGATAGTCCTCGACAGCCCGCGGCAGGAGTTGCCGGGGAAGCCCCGGATGCAGCAGCAGGGATTTCAGTTCGCTCGCGAAGACGAACGTGCCATCGGCGCGAGTGGCGTGGAACTGGGGCTTCACGCCGAGGCGGTCGCGGGCCAGGAACACCTGCTGGCGGTTCCGGTCCCACAGGGCAAAGGCGAACATCCCGTTGAACCGGGCGAGACAGTCCGGGCCCCATTGTTCCCAGGCGTGGATGATCACCTCGGTGTCGCAGCGGGTGCGGAAGCGGTGCCCCAGTGCCGTGAGTTCCTGCACCAGTGGCTGGAAGTTGTAGATCTCGCCGTTGAAAACGATGCAGACGCTGTCGTCCTCGTTGTACATGGGCTGGTGGCCGGCGGCCAGGTCCACGATGGACAGGCGACGGTGGGCCAGTCCGACGCCGGGCTCCAAATGCACGCCAGACCCGTCGGGCCCCCGGTGCTGCAAGCGATCGTTCATCGCGCGCAGCAGGGGCTCGTCGATGGGTCTTCGACTCTTTAAGTCAATGATGCCGGCGATTCCGCACATTTGAGATCGCGCCTGAAGGCGCTCCTACCTAGGATTGCTTGGGTCAATGACGTCGCGATAGAGCCGGGCGTAGTCCAGCAGCATGCGTCGGATGCTGAATTCACGCTCCGCCCGTTCCCGTGCGGCCCTGCCGTGTTTGCTCACCAGAGCCGGCGAATCCAGATAGCGTAGCAGCCGGTCCGCGAGTGCTGCAGGATCATCTGCGGGAATCAGGAACCCGGTCTCGCTATCCACGACGAGTTCCGGGCTGCCACCGACGGCGGTGGCGATGACCGGCAGGCCGGATGCCATGGCCTCGAGAATGGTGTTGGAGATGCCCTCGTTGAGGGACGGCAGCACGAAGATGCCGAGGGTCCGAAGCGCCTGGGGCACGTCGTCGTTCCAGCCCGTGATGCTGGCGATCGCGCGCAATCCCTCCTGGTCGATCGCGGTGTCCAGGGCGCGCCGCTCGGGGCCGTCCCCGATGATGCGCAACTGCCACGTGCCGGCGAGCTGGGGCGCCTGCCGGAGCAGGAGACCGCAGGCCCTGACCAGCAGTATCTGGTTCTTCACGGCCTGCAGCCGGCCAACGGTCCCGATCATTACGGGCTCGCCGGCCGATTTCGGTTCCGGGAGCGGCAGGAAGCGTTCCACGTCCACGCCATTGCAGATGTGGGTTACCCGTTCCGTCGCCACACCGAGGGTGCCGGTGACCCAGGCACCGATCTGTCGGGACACGACGACGTAGCGGTCGACGAACGGATCGCAGAGCTTCCGCAGCCGGTGTCGCCCCGGATCGGTTCCCGTGAGGTCGTCCACGTCCCAGCCGTGATACCCGTGAATCCGGTGCGGCACGCCCGCCAGCCGGGCAACGACCAGGCAGTCGATGACGCCGGTGTTGCGGGTGTGGACTGCGGCTGGCTTCAGCTGGCGCAGCAGGCGCCAGAGGCGGAGGTAGGCCGCCGGATCCTTGCCCGGGGCCTTGTGCAGTTCGTGGACGTCCACGTCCGGGCGCCGGACCCGGCGACGGAAGTCGCTGGCCTCGGTCAGGCAGATGATGACATGCCGGTAAGAATCCGCGGGTAAACCATTGATCAGGTTAACCAGTCCGTTCTCGAGTCCGCCATAGTCCAGTCGGTGAACGATGTGCGCGATGAGGGGCGCGGGCATGGCTTGCGGGAGGGGCTTTACGATGGGGCAACGGCCGCTATCTTGCACCGTTTCCCCCGGGGTTGTCCGTGCACGGCGCAGCCCATCCCGCCGGAGCTGGGCAGACCGACGCGGCGGCAACCGGACCTGCGTCACAATAAGCCGGGAACCGCAGACTGGGACGCCCTCGGCGGCATTCGGGCGACCCCAGCTGGCACAGTCCGCTGAAGGTGACGTCTGCAAAAAACCGGGCAACTCCTTGGTCTATAATCCGAAGTGTTGCCGGGTCTGACCGGGGATTGGAATTTCAATGAGCACACGATTGGTAATGGGACTGCTGGTAGTGGCGAGTGCTGTGCTCGCCGCGGGTTGCGAAATGTCGGGTTCGGCACAGCCGGTCATGACGGCCACGGCAGCCGCACCGCAGACCGAGTACGTCATCGGCCCTGGCGATACGCTGCAAATCTTTGTCTGGCAGCACCCCGAGGTGTCGGTCACGGTTCCCGTCCGTCCGGATGGCCGGATCTCCACGCCGCTGGTGGAAGACGTGGTGGCTGTCGGCAAGACACCCACCCAGCTGGCCCGGGACCTGGAGGGCCAGATTGGCCAGTACATCCGGACGCCGTCGGTCAGCGTGATCGTCAGCAACTTCGTCGGCACGTTCAGCAACCAGGTTCGCGTGGTGGGCCAGGCCACCAATCCACAGGCCATTCCCTTCCGCCAGGACATGACGCTGCTCGACGTGATGATCCAGGTTGGGGGGCTGTCTGAAACGGCGGCCGGCAATCGCGCCAAGATCATCCGCAAGATTGACGGCCAGGAGAAGCAGATCCCCGTGCGAATCCAGGACCTCCTGAACGATGGCGACACGTCGAAGAACATTGCTATGC
>JBDSWH010000038.1:0-7877 GCA_039926785.1 Gammaproteobacteria bacterium | reverse complement strand
GGCTATCTATGGGCCTCCCTGGAACCTGCCGGCGGCTTCCGGCGGATCATGCTGGGCGTCGCGGGACTGGGGTGCGGCCTGGCGTTTCTGACCAAGGGGTTCCTCGCCGTCGTGGTGCCGGTCATCGTTGTCATCCCGTACCTGGTCTGGCAGCGACGGTGGAAGGACCTGCTGGTTGGACTTTGGCTGCCACTCGCAGTTGCCGCGCTCGTCGCTTTGCCATGGAGCGTTCTGATTCAACAGCAGGAACCGGATTTCTGGCGCTACTTTTTCTGGGAGGAGCATGTCAGGCGCTTCGCCGCGGAGGATGCGCAGCATGTACGACCATTCTGGTTGTTTTTGGCTGTGTTTCCGGCCATGGCGCTGCCCTGGACGTTCCTTGTGCCGGCGGCATACAGGGGCTTGCGCCTTGCGGAGGTGGATCGGTCGACGATCGCGTACCTCCTGCTCTGGCTGCTCCTGCCGCTGCTCCTATTCTCCATCGCGCGTGGCAAGTTGCTGACCTACGTCCTGCCGTGCTTTCCCGCGCTTGCCACCTTGCTGGCGATTGGTCTGGCCAAGGGCCTCGACGATTCCAGGCTTTTGGCGGTGCGCGCTGGCCTCAGGTTGCAGACCGGAATGTGGCTCGTGCTCATCCTTGCCTTGGTGCTGAACAGGTTCGCCGGGATCGGGCGGCCATTTTTCGACGCCGCCGAGGGACGACGGTGGGCAGCGCTCGTTACCGCCCTGGCCGCTGGGGTCGTCACACTTGCTTACGCGCTACGCAGCCCCAGCACCCGTCGACAGATCCTGGCGACCGGTATCGCGATGGCGCCACTGTTGCTGGCGGTGCCGTTCGTTATTCCAAACGCCACTCGTCAGAGCAAGATGCCCGGTAACACACTCGCGGCGCTCTCGGCGGACCTGCCGCGCGATGTGATAGTCATTTCCGACGGAGTGTATGTGCACGCGGTGGCGTGGGTATTGAAGCGTGCTGATATCTACCTGCTCAGTCCGGGCGAAATGCTCTATGGGTCGTCATATCCGGAAGACAAACCTCGCTTGCTGACCGTCGACGGCCTGCGAAGACTGCTTGAAGACGTTAACCGGCAGCAGGTGCTGTTCATTGCGTGTGACAGAGATCGGCGGTCGATGGTACAGGCCGCCCTCGACGACGCTGCGTTGACGTTATCGGCTACTCCCGGCCCCGGAGGCGGCCTGGTGACCTGGACGATTCCGCCGAACGCAACGCGTCAGTCCTCACGGTGATTTCACGGGTCTACATCGCACTCGTTGTGGCGATACTCCTGCTCACGCTAGGTCAGGTATTGCAGAAGGTGGCTGTCGACCGATGCGGGCCGGTCGAGTCGTCGTGGCAGTTGGCGCTCGCCGCGGCCCGCAATCCCGTGCTGTGGCTGGCGGTTGGTTGCCTCGCTGGGGGCCTTTTCAGCTGGCTGCTGGTGCTACGGTCGCTGGATGTCAGCAAGGCGTTCCCGTTTCTCAGCGTCGGCCAGGTCATCGTACTTCTCGTTGCGAAATTTTACTTTGGCGAAACAGTTTCGCGGTCTCGCTGGGTTGGGGCACTTGCAGTGATTACGGGCATTGCCCTGATCGCGGGTTCATGACTGCGAGGCCACATCCGCCGTCCGGGATCGCTGCGCTGATGGTGTCCATCGTGGCATCTGCAGTTGCCCAGCTCCTCCTGAAGGTTGGCGTCTCGTTGGCGGCGGCGGACGGCGGCCTGGCCGGTAGTCCGGGAACAGGGTGGATTCTGGGCGGCCTGGCCGGCTACGGCATTTCCCTCGTGGCGTGGATGCAGGTTCTGGCCCGCCTGCCGCTCAGTTACGCCTACCCAATGCTCGGGATCAGCTATGTACTGGTCTATGCCGGCGCGGTGGCAATGCTTTCGGAGGCGTTTACCCCGGAACGCGCCATCGGTGTGCTTCTCGTTGCCAGCGGCGCCGGCCTGATTGCGCTGCGCAACTAGTCGTCAGCGAGGAGCTTTAGTCCTGCCTATTGCGGCAGGTAAATCTGGTCGAAGATCCCGCCTTCGGCGAAGTGCGCGGCCTGGGCCTTCGACCAACCGCCGAAATCGGCGATGGTGAGCAGCTTTAGCGCCGGGAAGCGGCTGGCGTACTTGGCAGCCACGGCGGGGTCTCGCGGACGGTAGTAGTGCTTGCCAATGATTTCCTGGCCAACCGGTGTGTAGAGGTACTTGAGGTACGCGTCTGCCACCTCCCGGGTGCCCTTCCGCAGAGCCACCTTGTCTACCACCGTCACCGGCGGCTCCGCCAGGATGCTCAACGGGGGGACGACAATCTCCACCTTGCCCGCACCCAGTTCCTCGACCGCCAGGTACGCTTCGTTCTCCCAGGACAGCAGAACGTCGCCGATGCCCCGGGCGACGAATGTGGTGCTCGAACCCCGGGCGCCCGTATCGAGCACGGGGACGTTCTTGTACAGCTTCCGCAGGTACTCCTTCGCCGTGTCGGCGGTGGCGCCGGGCTGGCGCAGGGCCCAGCCGTAGGCGGCCAGGTGGTTCCACCGTGCACCGCCCGACGTCTTCGGGTTCGGGGTGATCACCTGCACGCCCGGCTTGATCAGGTCGCCCCAGTCCTTGATGCCCTTCGGATTGCCCTTGCGCACCAGGAAGACGATGGTCGAGGTGTAGGGCGAGCTGTTGTTGGCCAGGCGGCCTTGCCAGTTCGCAGGCAGTGACTTGGCGTTCCTCGCAATCGCATCGATGTCGTAGGCGAGTGCCAGGGTCACGACATCGGCGGGCAGGCCGTCGATCACGGAGCGGGCCTGTTTGGCCGAGCCGCCGTGGGACTGGCGGATCTCGACCGTCTTGCCCGTCTTTGCCTTCCAGTATTTGGCAAAGGCCGCGTTGTAGTCCTGGTAGAGCTCACGCGTTGGATCGTAGGACACGTTCAGCAGCGTAATGTCCGCGGCCTCCGCTGTCGCCATCGTCGCCAGCAGCGCCAGGGCAGGGGCCAGGCGGGCAAGCCATCGATTCGAAATCATCGTCTTGAGCTCCGGTGTCATTTGCCAGTGTACGTGCAAAAATCCAGCTGCTGCGCGCAGTCTAGGAAGCCGCCGGTTACGCGGTCAGTCGCGCCCCGGTCGAAGATCGGTTACAGGGCCCTATACTCGGGTCACAACAACCTCCGGAGGCCACCATGTCGGGCCAAACCGTCACCGGCTCCTGTCTTTGCGGCGCTGTCCGCTACGAGCTGCAGGGTCCTTTCTCCCACATGGGCCACTGCCACTGCTCCATTTGCCGCAAGCACCACGGCGCGGCCTTCGCGACGTACGTGGCGTGTCCACTGGACGGCCTGCGATTCCTTTCGGGTGAAGATCACCAGGGCCGCTACGACTCTTCGCCCGGCTGGTCCAGGCCCTTCTGCCTCACCTGCGGGTCCGTGTTGCCGACTCGCATGCCCGAGCACGGCCTGGTGGTTGGCCCCGCTGGAAATCTGGAGGGGGAGCTGGGCGTGGAGCCGGCGATGCACATGTTCGTTGGTTCGAAGGCGCCCTGGTACGAGATCACCGACGCGCTTCCCAGGCACGACGCCTACCCGCCCGAGGGCGGCATGACCGAGGTACGCGGCCCAGCGCCGGAGCCAACGTCGCCGGGCTGGACCTCCGGGAGCTGCGCCTGCGGAAAGGTGGCCTTTGAGTTCGAGGGCGTGCCGCTCCGCATGCTGAACTGCCACTGCTCGCGCTGCCGCCGGGGGCGCAGTGCCGCTCACGCGACCAATCTCTTCGTCGCGCTCGACAAGTTCCACTTTCGCCGGGGCGAGGACCTGGTGCGGCAATTCCACCTGCCGGGTGCCCGCTACTTTGGCGTGGCGTTCTGCTCTGCCTGTGGCAGTGACGTGGTGCGCAAATCGCTGGAGCGGCATGCGGCGGTGATTCCCGCCGGCTCGCTCGATTCGGATCCGGGCATGCGGGCGAGTGCCCACATCTTCGTCGGCTCCAAGGCGTCCTGGTTCGAGATCACCGATGGGCTGCCCCAATTCCAGGCGATGCCGGCCTAGGCGTCGTCGCCTGCGGTCGTTGGCGCACCGACGACCTGCCGGCACCGGGAAAACAAATCCAGGTCAGGCTCATGAAGGGTCGTCTCCACTCGCAGCAGGCCGAGCACAGAGTGAAACAGGTGATCGTGGGCCACCTCACCGTGTGTACCCTCCTGCAGGCACGCCGGGTTGAGGCCGAGTGACTGCTCAAGGTTGCCGGACAGCCACACCACCATCGGCACTTCGCGTTGGGTGGCCGGGGCAATGCGGTAGGGCAGGCCGTGCAAGTAAACCCCCGATTCGCCGAGCGATTCCCCGTGGTCCGACACGTAGATCAGGCCAGCATTGCGCCCGGTCTGGGCTCCCAGGTAGTGAACCAAGCCAGCAAGCACGTGATCCGTATAGAGGACCGCATTGTCATAGGCATTGATGATCTCCTGCGGCGAGCAGGCGTCCAGTTCTTCACTCTCGCAGGTCGGCGAGAACTTCCGGAACTCGGGCGGGTAGCGCCGGGAGTACGCCGGCCCGTGATTGCCCAGCATGTGCAGTACCACCACGAGGTCGCCCGTGCTTGCGTCGACCGCAGCGGCCAACCGGGGCAGCAGGATCGCGTCGAGGCACCGGTCGCCATCGCATAGGGCCGGGTCCGAGTTGCCGCCGATGCGTTCCTCCCGGAGCCCTGCGCAGACGCCTTTGCACCCGGACTGATTGTCGATCCAGGTCACGTCGATGCCCGCCCGCTGGATCACGTGCAGCAGGGACTGCTGGCCGCGGATGCGCCGCTCGTTGTAGTCCCGGCGACCGACCGGAGCGAACATGCAGGGCAGTGACACCTCCGTGCTGGTGCCACAGGCCTGGACCCGCGGGTAAACCAGCAGGTCGAGCCCGCTCAACTCGGGCGTCGTCTGGCGCTCGTATCCGCTCAGGCCGAAATTCGCGGAACGCACCGTTTCACCGATGACCAGAACAATAAGGTCTGGCCGGCGCGCAGCGGACGACGCCTGCAGGGCCCGGTGTGCATCCAGACCGATGACCTCCGGCTCACCGGAGGTCGCCGTTTCGCGGGCCAGCTTGAACAGCGAGGCGAGGTAGTTGGTGGGTGTCACGAGGTGCCTCGCGTCCCGGTGGCCGCGCAGGAGTGACGAGGCGTCCCGGTATTGCAGGAATACCGCCAGTACCGCGACGAGAAGCGCCACCGTCACGCTGCCGGCCCGTAGGAAGATTGCCCGGGACAGCGGGCGCACCCGCACTCGCACTGCCAATACGAGGATGATCGGGAGCGCCGCGTACAGGAGCAGGTGAAAGAGCAGTGGCGCGGTCACCAGTTCCCGGGCTTCCGCCACGTCCGTCCTCAGGATATTCCGCAGCATCTCCGTATTCAGGAAGACGGAATACCGGTCCATGTAGAAGCTGGCCAGGGCCGTGCACAGAAAGAGAAGTATCAGCAGGGGTTTGACTGTGTGCCGCGTCGCCAGCAGCGCCAGGCCCGCGAATTGCACGCACACGACCACTAGAAACAGCGCTGCGAACAGTGCGGCGGTGTGGGGTTTCGTGACGTCTGCGGTGCCGAACAGCAGGGTCCACAGGGCGTGGTTGTAGGCCGTAGCGAAGGTCAGGGACGCCAGTAGTAGCAGCGCCTCCACCCCAAATGTCGGGCGCCGCCACGCCACCGCAGATCTTCCGGTTGCCATCGCCTTTGGACGGCGCGCATCCGCTAAATCAATCGCGGCGCTCGGGGCGGGCCCCATAGCTCAGAATTTCCAGAGAATTCCGATGTTTGGAACAAAACGTGGCCAGTAGTCGAAGTCCTGGGCGAGCACGGAGCCGCCGCTGCCGTCGTCCGTGACGCTGTATTCCACGCAGCACGGGTTCTTGAAGGCCAGCACGTTGGTGATCTCGACGAACGTCAGCAGTTCGGTGTCACCCAGTGCAAAGATGTAGGCGGCGCGCAGGTCCACTGAGCGGAAGGCGTCGAATCGCGCAGCGTTGCGCGCACCCAGTTCAAGGTCCGGTCCCGGGACGAGGCTGACCGGTGTAGTGGGCCACCCGGTGTGCCACGTGCCGGCCAGGGCCAGGTCCCACGGTCCCTCGGTCCAGCTCAGGCTGCCATTGAAGCTGTGGCGCTGGTCCCAGCTCCTCGGCACGTCGACCATCTCCACCTTCTCCTCGGCGCGGGACCAGGTGTACCCGAGCCACCAGCCCCAGGGCTGGGCCGAACGATCCCGAATGAGCACTTCAAGCCCGCGGACCCTGCCCGAGGTGGAGTCAACTTCGACGCGGTCCGTCTGCAGCTCGGGCAGGATGACCAGCGGGTCGAAGAGGTTCTCGAAGCGGGGTTTCAGCTCGTCGTAATCCTTGTAGTAAGCCTCCACCCGCAGGGAGACGCCGTCGCTCACCGCGTGTTCGACGCTGAGAATCAGGTGATCGGCCCTCTGCGCCGGGGAAAATGTGTCGATGCCGTCCTCCACCTGCAACTCACCGATGCCCTGGGCCTGGAAGAACCGGCCCCAGCTGAGCCGCAACTGGGTGTCGGGCGACACGTCATAGAGCAGGTTGGCGCGGGGGGAGAGTTGCGTGCCGCCATCCACCTTGTCGTAGGTCTGGTTGTCCCACCGCAGGCCCACCTCACCCGTTATCACGTCGTTGATCCGCCAGCGGGCAGCCACGAAGGCGCCGGTCCCGGTCCCTTCCGGCTGCGGCGCGAGGTTCCGCGCGATGGATTCGGCCCCGGTTTCAAACGTGCTCGCGTAGGAGTACTCCGCTGCGAGCCAGGCGACGTCGACGCCCGCGCGCCAACGCAGGTCGTCATCACCCAGGTCCAGCTCGACCTTCAGCAGCGCGCTGTGGGAGTCCCGCAGATCCTGCACCGCGCCGGTTTCGCCGGCGGGGTCGTCCACGGTGCCCGTGCGCTCCTTGTCCACGGTGGTCCAGCCAGCGAGTGCCCGACCGACCAGTTCCTCGGACCACCGGTGTTCAGCCGTCGCCCACAGGTAGACATTCCGGTCGTTGGTTCGCGCAAATTCCGTCTCGTCACTGTCATTGAGCTCGATGCGATCTTCGGCCAACAGTGCGTGGCCCGCCACGGTTGTCTGGTCGTCCAGGTTGTACTCAGCCTTGAGAAAAGCATCCAGGTAGCGCGGCTCGCCCAGATTGCTTTCGCCGATGTTGATCAGCTGCGCCAGATTGCTGCGCCGTGCCGACAGCAGATAGTGGCCGCGACCGTCCGCAAACGTTGCGCCGGCGAGGGCGCTGGCGTGGAACAGGGACAGACCCAATGCGTAGTGTGCGTCACCGCGCGGCTCGACCGACCGGGCATCGACCACGGCGCTCATGCGCCCGCCGTAGTCCACAGGAAAGCCGCCGGCGTAGACGTCGAGGGAACCAACGATCGCGCTATCGAGCACGCTGATCGGGCTGAAGAAGTCCTTGAGGTGGAAGGGCTCCTGCAGCGTCATGCCGTCCAGCAGGATCTGCGTCTCGTCGTCGTCACCGCCTCGCATATGCGCGAGGCCCGAGAGGCCGTTGCTGGCGGCGGAAGGTAGCCGGTGCACGGCGCGCAGGGCCTCATCTGCCATCTTCGGCAGGCTGCGAAGTTCCTGCTGCGTGAGGAACGTCGCGACTTCCGGCTCGGCGTTAGCGAGGTTGTAGCGGCTTGATGTCACCACGACTTCCGCCAGCGCGCTTCGGGTACTGGGCGCCGCTTTGGTGGCTGCGGTGGGTTCCGGACTCTTGTCTGGCGGCGCGCCGGCCACGATCGCCCACGTGCCCGGTGCGACACTCCGCGTGGTCAGCCCGTGGGGAGCAAGGACTTCATTGAGCTGCTCGATACCGCCGGCGGCGTAGGGCTCAGCCAGGACCTTGAGACCCGCTGGGACCAGC
>JBDSWH010000037.1:0-9234 GCA_039926785.1 Gammaproteobacteria bacterium | reverse complement strand
CAGATCGACGAATACCTGAAGCAGGTCCTGATCCGCAACGGTTCCGACCTGCATTTCATCGCCGGTGAGCCCCCCCGGGCGCGCATTTATGGGGAACTCCAGATCCTGGCGGCGGAAACACTGACGGCCAGCAAGGTCGAGTCGGCGCTGCAGGAAATCATGTCGCCAAAATCACGTGAGGACTTCCAGCGACGTGACTCGACGGACTTCGCCTACTCACTCGAGGACCTCGCCCGGTTCCGCGTGAATGTCTTCCGGCACGTGGCGGGCATCGGCGCCGTGCTGCGGGCGATCCCCTCCAAGGCGAAATCCCTGGAGGACCTGAAGATGCCGCCCGTGGTGGCGCAGTTGTGCAAGCAGCCCCAGGGAATGATCCTGGTGACGGGTAAGACGGGCTCCGGCAAGTCCACGACGCTGGCGGCCATGATCGACGAGATCAATACCAAGATTAACGGCCACATCCTCACTATCGAAGACCCGATCGAGTTCGTCCACACCCGCAAGAAGTGCCTCATCAGCCAGCGCGAGATTGGCGTCCACAGCGCGAGCTTCGCGGCCGCCCTGCACTCCGCCTTGCGCGAGGACCCGGACGTCATCCTGGTGGGCGAGATGCGCGATTTGGAAACCGTGAGCATTGCGGTGACGGCCGCCGAGATGGGTATCCTCGTGATGGGCACGCTGCATACCAATGGCGCGGGCCAGACGATCGACCGCATCATCAATTCCTTCCCGACTGACAAGCAGTCCCACGTTCGCACCATGCTGTCCACATCATTGCGCGGCGTAATTTCGCAACAGCTCGTGGCCCGGAAGGGCGAGCCGGGACTGGTCGCCGCCCTGGAGATCATGGTTAACACCCCTGCCGTCTCGAACCTCATCCGGCAGGGCAAGCTGGAGCAGCTGGAAACCGCCATCCAGGGCGGGGCGCGCATCGGCATGCGGACGATGGACTCCGCCCTGAAGGACCTGCTCGACCAGGGCCGGATAACCGGCAAGACGGCTTACGAGTCGGCACTCGAGAAGCGCAAGTTCGAGGACGTGAAGGAACTCGCCTGACAGCACTATTGGACGGCCCTATAATGCGGCGTGCCTGCAACGCCCCGCAAAATTCTCGTCACCAGCGCCCTGCCTTACGCGAACGGGCCCATCCACATCGGGCACCTCGTCGAGTACGTCCAGACTGATATCTGGGTGCGCTACCAGCGCCTCGTGGGCCACGACGTCACCTACCTGTGTGCCAGCGACGCCCACGGCACGCCTATCATGCTGAAGGCCCGAGATGCGGGCATCACGCCGGAGGCGCTGGTCGAACGCTACCGCGCCGAGCACCAGGTGGCGTTTGCCGGCTTCCAGGTAGTATTCGACAACTACTACACCACGCACTCGGAGGAAAACCGGGAGCTGGTGGAGCGGTTCTATTCGCGACTCGACGCCGACGGCCTGATCACCCGTCGCACCATCCAGCAAGCCTACGACGCCGAAGCGGGGATGTTCCTGCCGGACCGCTTCATTCGCGGCGAGTGTCCTGTGTGCGGGACTGCGGACCAGTACGGTGACAGCTGCGAGAGTTGCGGCGCCACGTATTCCCCCGCCGAGCTCCGGAACCCGCGCTCGGTCATCTCCGGGTCGGCCCCGGTCGAGCGGGATTCGGTCCACTACTTCTTCCGGCTCGCCGCCTTTGAGGACAGCCTCCGGCGCTGGCACGCTGCCGGCCACGTACAGGAGAGTGTCGCCAGAAAACTCGAGGAATGGTTCTCGGCCGGGCTGCGCGACTGGGATATCTCCCGGGACGCCCCCTATTTCGGTTTTCGCATTCCGGGTACGGACGACAAGTACTTCTATGTGTGGGTCGATGCCCCGATTGGCTACATGGCCAGCCACCAGAATTGGCTGACCAAGACAGGCCGTCCCGAGAGCGAGTTCGACGCCGCCTGGAAGCCGGACAGCCAAGCCGAACTGCACCACTTCATCGGCAAGGACATCCTGTATTTCCACACGCTGTTCTGGCCCGCACTGCTGGAGGGTGCCGGCTTCAGGAAGCCCACCGCCGTGCACGTGCACGGCTTCCTCACGGTGAATGGCCAGAAGATGTCCAAGTCCCGGGGGACCTTCATCGCGGCCAGTACGTACCTGAAGCACCTGGACCCGGAGTACCTGCGCTACTACTACGCGTTCAAGCTGGGCCCTGGCCTGGACGACATCGACCTTCGCCTCGACGACTTCGTGGCACGGGTGAACGCCGACCTGGTGGGCAAGGTGGTGAACCTGGCCAGCCGTTGCGCAGGTTTCATCAGCCAGCGGTTTGAAGGCCGGCTGGCCGCCTCCCTCGACTCCCCGTCGCTCTACGCGCAATTCGTTACCGCCGGCGAGAGCATCGGCGCCGCATTCGACCAGCGGGATTACGGGCGGGCACTGCGCGAAACCATGTTGCTGGCGGACGCGGCCAACAAGTACATCGACGGCGAAAAGCCCTGGGTTCTCGCCCGCGAACCGGCCAGCGTGCCCCGTGTCCAGTCCGTCTGCACCCAGGGCCTGAACCTGTTCCGCGTGCTGATGACCTACCTGGCGCCCGTGCTGCCAAGGGTGGCGGAGCAGGCAGCCGCCTTCCTGAACGCCGGCCCTGTCAGCTGGACCGCCCGCGCCCAGCCGCTGCTCGGCTCGCGGATCGCTGTGTACGAACCTCTCCTCGTCCGGGTTGACCCGGGCGCCGTCTCCCGTATGGTGGAAGATTCCATGGACAAGACCGACACCGCCGCCTCCGCCGCACCGACGCCTTCCCAGGCGCCGCCAGCCGCGGCTAACGCACCTCCGGTCACGGCCGGAAGCGCCACGCCGGAGATCGAACTGGCCGACTTCCAGAAAGTGGACCTGCGGATTGCCACGGTAGTGAAGGCGGAAGCGGTCGAAGGCGCTGACAAGCTGGTGCGCCTTACGCTCGATGTGGGCATGGAGCAGCGGACCGTCCTGTCGGGCATCAAGTCCGCCTACGCGCCGGCCGACCTGGTGGGCAGGCAAGTCATCCTGGTCGCCAATCTGAAGCCACGGAAGATGCGCTTCGGCATTTCCCAGGGCATGGTGCTGGCGGCGGGCGGCGACTCCGGCCTGTTCCTGGTGGGCCCGGATGCCGCGGCGCCGGCAGGCCTGCGCGTGACCTGATGACGGACCTGCTGCTCATTGCAGTCGCCGCCGCCACAGTCAACAACTTCGTGCTCGTGCGCCTGCTGGGCCTTTGTCCGGTCCTCGGATCGGGAATGCGGCCCGAGGACGTACCCGCTGTAACTGTGGCCATCACCGGCGTACTGACGGTGTCGGCCGGGCTCTGCCACCTCCTTGACAGCTGGGTGCTCGTGCCGTTCGGCCTGCCGTATTTACGGATCATCGGCTTTCTCGTCATCACCCTGCTCGCAGTGCAGGCAACAGCGCTGATTCCGGGCCGGCGTGCGGGGACACTGCCCCTGATCACGACGAATTGCGCGGTGCTTGGCGTTGCGCTGCTCACGACCGGGACCGTCGACTCACTGGCAGCGGCGCTGGCCCTGGGACTGGGGGCCGGCCTGGGCTTCGGGCTGGTGCTGCTGCTGTTCACCGGCCTGCTCCCCCGCCTCGAACAATCCCCTGTGCCGTTGCCCCTCCGCGGTCCGGCCATTGCGCTCGTGACCGCCGGCATGATGTCCCTCGCTTTCCTCGGATTCGCCGGCCTGGGCAGCTAGGTCCCGCGGCGTCCAGCACTCGATGGTGGCGGCATGAGCGAACCCGCGAATACCGACCCGATCGCCTACGACGCCCAGCCCCGCCGGCCGGCCTGGGGCGTGCGCACCCCGCTCCGGAAATCGCTTTCCACCGGCGAAGACCTGCTCGTCGCCCCGCCACCGGCCATGGTGTGCCTGTCGCTGGCCCCCGGCCCCGGCCCAGCGGCACGGCCGTTGGTCACCGTCGGTCAGCGCGTGCTCTGTGGCGAACCCGTTGGTGAACCCGACGGAGTGGAGCTGCCGCGCGTCCATGCCTCGATCAGTGGCCGGGTTACCCAGGTCGGACCACGCCGCGTGGCCGGCAGCGATGCCGATGAGCCGTGCGTCGTGATTGCAGGAGACGGTGAGGACAGCCACTGGCCAGGCTACGGACCCGACCCGGCAGCCGCCTCGCGGGCTCCGGACGAACTCCGCCACCTGATCGCGACATCTGGCGTGATCGGCCTCGGTGGCGCGCTGTTTCCCACCGGGCGAAAGCTGACACTGGCAGAAGGCGCACCGCTGCTCCTGCTCAATGGCGCCGAGTGCGAACCCTACATCAGCTGCGACGACGTACTCATGCGGGAACGGGCCGCCATCGTGGTGGCCGGCGCCGGCCTGCTGCTGGCGGCGCTGGGGGCCCGGCGGTGCGTGATTGCGGTGAAGACGGACATGCCCGAAGCGCGCATCGCGCTGTATAACGCACTTCAGACCGCGGCTGATCCGCGGGTCGTGCTGTCGGTCGTGACCGCCAAGTACCCGGCCGGCGGCGAACGGCAGCTGATCGAGCTCACGCTGGGCCGGGAGGTGCCAGCGGGCGGTCACCCGTCCGATGTGGGTGTGGTGTGCCAGAACGTGGCCACCGCCGCGGCAGTGGCCGACTTCTTCCAGCGCGGCCGACCGCTAATTTCACGCATCGTCACCGTGACCGGCGGCGGTGTGGCCCAGCCGCGCAACATCGAAGCGCGAATCGGGACCCCGGTGGCGGACCTGATCGCGCTGGCAGGGGGCTATCAGGGTCAGCCGGTGCGCCTGATCATGGGCGGACCAATGATGGGCGTGGCATTGCCCGACGACGAGCTGCCGATGACCGGGGCAACCAACTGCCTGATCGCCGCGACCGCGCGCGACCTTGGCGAACAGGCGCCCGGGGTCGACCGCGTGGAGATGCCGTGCATCCGCTGCGGCGACTGCATCCCGGCCTGCCCTGCCAGCCTCCTTCCGCAGGAGCTGCTGATCGCCGCCCGCACCGGCAACGTCGCCGCGCTCGCGACGCTCGGTGTGACGGAGTGCATCGAGTGCGGGGCGTGCGACTACGTCTGCCCAAGCCATATCCCGCTCACGCGGCACTTCGTGGCCGGCAAGGCGGCCGTGCGCCGCCCCTTCACCCCGGCCACGGAGGGCTGATGCGCTTCGAGACCTCGCCACCGCCCCAGTGGCGTACACCGGCGACGGTGAGCGTGA
This sequence comes from Gammaproteobacteria bacterium, assembly GCA_039926785.1. Lineage (GTDB taxonomy): Bacteria > Pseudomonadota > Gammaproteobacteria > Steroidobacterales > SHZI01. Next base: position 4,042 of record JBDSWH010000037.1, on the reverse strand, counting down.
TGATGCGGACCGTGATCTATGCGCTCCTGCCGGCGCTGCTCGCGCACGTTTGGTTTTTCGGCGCAGGAATCCTACTCAACGCCGGCATTGCGCTGCTCACCGGACTCCTTACGGAAGTGGTGTGTCTCCAGCTGGCAGGTAGACCGGCAGCACCGTTTCTCACCGACGGCAGCGCCGTCGTCACGTCACTGCTGTTTGCCTTTTGCCTTCCGCCGCTCTGCCCCTGGTGGGTCACGGCGGCAGGAATGGTCGTTGCCATCGGCGTAGCGAAACACGCCTACGGCGGTCTGGGTTACAACCTGTTCAATCCGGCCATGGCCGGCTACGCGCTGGTGCTGGTGTCGTTCCCTGACGCCATGACGGTCTGGCCGGCCCCTGACATTGGTGACCTGGACTACGTCCGGCCGGACCTCGCCGCGACGATCCAGTACTGCCTGACCGGCATCTTTCCCGACGGCCTGACCGTGGACGCGGTGGCTCGGGCTACGACGCTGGACAGCGCCAAGCAGGGCCTGGGGCTGATGCGGACCATGGACGAAATCCGGACCAACCCGGTCTTCGGCGATTTCGGGGGCGCCGGGTGGGAATGGATCGGCAACTTCATCGCCATGGGTGGCTTTGTCCTGCTGCTCCGGGGGGTCATCCGGTGGCAAACGCCCACGGGTGTCCTGGCCGGCCTGCTCGTCCTGGCGACGTTGGGCTGGCTGCTGGACCCCGATATTCACCCGTCGCCCGGGTTCCACCTGTTCAGTGGCGGCGCGCTCCTGGCCGCCTTCTTCGTTGCGACTGACCCCGTATCCTCGCCAACGACCGCACTGGGGCGCCTGATATTTGGCGGCGGCGTGGGCGCACTGACCTATCTCATCCGGACCTTCGGTAGTTACCCGGACGGCGTCGCGTTTGCGGTGCTGCTCATGAACCTGGCCGTCCCTCTGATCGACCGCTGGACCCGCCCGCGGGTCTATGGGCGAGCCGCATGAACGCTGGCGATCCAGAGCGGCGGCTTGAGCGGCATGAGCCGGCGGGCGCGCGGACGGTCACCGGTCTGGGGGCCGTCCTCATCCTGGTGGTGCTCATCGTGGGAGTCGCGTGGCACTACACGCGGCAGCAGATCGCGGAGAACGTGGACCGCCGCACCCTGGAGGACATCTCGACAGTCCTGCCGCCTGATCGCTACGACAACCAGCCCCACCGGGATGTAGTGCAGCTGGACACTGGCTCCGGCCAACCCGTCGCCGTGTATCGCGCGCGACGCAACGGCGCGCCGGCCGCGGCGGTGCTGACGATCGTGGCTCCCGACGGCTACATCGGCCCGATCCGCCTGCTTGTGGGCATCGCAGCCGATGGCCGGGTGCTGGGCGTGCGGGTGATGGCCCAGGTTGAAACTCCGGGTATTGGTGGAGCCATTGCGGCCGCCCACTCCCCGTTCATGGCCGCCTTCGTCGCCCGTTCGTTTGACGATCCGCCTCCGGAATACTGGAGTGTCCGCAGCGACGGCGGACAGTTCGATGCCATTGCAGGTGCGACGGTCAGCAGTCGGGCCGTCGTTGGCGGCGTGAAGAGGGCCGTAGAATACTTTGCCAGCCACCAGGACGAGATCTTCGCCCCCCGGCGCGAGGACCAGGCAACACCATGAATGCGCGCAACCCGACGGCCGGCGGGATACTCGCTGACGGACTGTGGTGGAACACTCCGGGCCTTGCATCCCTGCTGGGGCTTTGCCCGCTGCTGGCGGCCACTCGCACTTTCGAGGCCGGCGTGGCGCTGGGACTCGCGTCCCTGCTGGTGCTCTGCACCAGCAACGTGCTGGTCTCGGCCCTGGGGGGCTGGATCCCGCCGCGCCTCCGCGTGCCGGCATTTCTCGTACTGATCGCGGCCCTCGTGACGGCGGTTGACCTGGACTTCCAGGCACGCTGGTTGGACGTCCACGGCCAGGTCGGGCTGTTCGTGCCGCTGATCGTCACCAACTGCGTGATTCTCACGCGCGCCGAGTCCGCGGCAGCACATCGGAACGGGTGGCACGCACTGCTGGACGGACTGGGCTATGGCATCAGCTTCATGCTGCTGCTGGGCGGCCTTGGCGCCCTGCGGGAATGGCTGGCGCCCGGACTGCTGGTGGCGGCGCTGCCGCCCGGCGCGTTCTTCCTGCTGGCTGGCCTCGTGGCACTCCGGCAGTCCTGGCGCCAACGGCAGGCTGCCACATGACGCCGCGCCAGCGGGCGGCACTGTTTAGTCGGCTGAAGGCCGCGAATCCGCACCCGACCACCGAACTGGTCTATCACAGCCCCTTCGAACTTCTGGTCGCCGTGATCCTGTCGGCTCAGGCGACGGACGTGAGCGTCAACAAGGCGACGGCGGGCCTGTTCGAGATGGCAAACACGCCCGCCGCCATTCTGGCGCTCGGCGAAGCGGGCCTGAAGCGACACATCAGGACGATTGGCCTGTTCAACACCAAGGCACGCAATATCCTCAGCACGTGCCAGGCGTTGCTTGCCGGGCACGGCGGGGAGGTGCCCCGCGAGCGGGCAGCCCTCGAGGCACTCCCGGGAGTAGGCCGCAAGACGGCCAATGTCGTGCTGAACACGGCGTTTGGTGAACCGACGATCGCCGTCGACACCCACATCTTCCGCGTGGCGAACCGCACGGGGCTGGCGCCGGGTAGGACGCCCCGGGCCGTGGAGGATGCACTGGTCGCCGCAACTCCCGCGCAGTACCGCCAGGATGCACACCATTGGCTGATCCTGCTCGGCCGCTACGTGTGCACGGCGCGAAAGCCCGATTGCCCCCATTGCCCCATCGTGCGGCAATGCGACTATCCCGCCAAAAGCGTGCAGCGGACCTCGGCGTAGCGAGCCGATGCAAAACCTTTACCTGGCCCTCGACCAGGGCGGTCACGCCAGCCGCGCGCTGGTGTTCTCGACCGGCGGCGAGGTCGTCGCCCAGTCGGCCGTCCCGATCAGGACTGACCGCACGTCCGACGGCCACATCGAGCACGACCCGGAGCAACTCGTGGTCTCCCTGCGGCGCGCGATCGACGGTGTCTGCGCCACATTGCCATCCGGCAGCCGTCTCCAGGCTGCCGGCCTCGCCACCCAGCGTTCCAGCATGGCCTGCTGGAACCGACGGTCGGGCACTGCCCTGTCGCCCGTGATTTCCTGGCAGGACCGGCGCAACGCCGCCTGGCTCTCGCGCTTCGCGCCTGACTCCGCTCGGATCCGCGCGCTGACGGGTCTCGTACTGACACCCCACTACGGCGCCAGCAAGATGCGGTGGTGTCTGGACCACTTGCCCGCCGTGCGAGCCGCGCAGACGACGGGTGACCTCGTGATGGGCCCCCTGGCGAGTTTTCTGGTGTGCCGGTTGGTAGCCGGGTACCCGCTGCTCGCCGATCCCGCCAACGCCTCACGGACCCAGCTCTGGTCCCTGGCCGACCGCGACTGGTCGCCGGCGTTGCTGGCGCTGTTCGGAATCGATCCCGACGTACTGCCCCTCGCCGTGACGAGCCGCTATGACTACGGGCCGCTTGCCACCCCGCTGGGCCCCGTGCCGCTCACCGTGGTCACCGGCGACCAGTCTGCCGTGCCCTTTGCCTTTGGCCCGCTGGATCCCGCGATCGCCTACGTGAATCTCGGCACGGGTGCATTTGCCCAGCGCGCGGTGGGCAACGTGTTGCCGGACGCGCCACGCCTTCTGATCAGCGTCGTCTGGTCGACGGCCGATCGCGTGGAATACCTTCTGGAGGGGACGGTCAACGGCGCCGCCAGCGCCCTGGACTGGCTGGCGGAACGGGAGGGTGCGCCAGTGACGGAATTGCTGGCCGCCGCAGAGTCGGCGTTGGCCGCGGGCGAAACGCCACTCCTCTTCATCAATGGCGTGGCCGGACTCGGCGCGCCCTTCTGGGTGAGCAACCTTGAGTCGCGATTCATCGGCACGGGGAGCCAGGGTGCTCGGGTACTGGCCGTGCTGGAGAGTATTGCGTTCCTCCTGCAGGCGAACCTGGAGGAACTCGCGACCCACGGCCCGCCACTCAATAGCCTGCTGC
>JBDSWH010000036.1:0-5448 GCA_039926785.1 Gammaproteobacteria bacterium | reverse complement strand
ACGAGTACGGCAACCACGAGCACGCCGCCGAGGCGGGGTATGCGGCACTGCTCGCGTCGCGCGAGCACGAGAAGCAGTTGACGGCCGAAACGCGCGCTGCGTGGCACGAGCAGCACATCGAGTACGCGCTGAAGTTTGCGTCGACGTACCCGGCACACCCCCAGGCCGGTGCCGTGCTGACGAACGTCGCCGAGGAACTGTTTGCAGCGAGACAGCTCGACCGCGCCATTCAGGTGGCCGGCCTGGTCGTCACGCTGCAACCGCCGGCCACGCCGGACCTTGAGCGGGTGGCCTGGACAGTGCTGGCCCATGCCCAGTTCGACCTGGGACGCTTTGCGGAGGCCGAGGGCTCGTACCAGCGACTCCGGGCCTACAACCTCCCGCCGGAGCAGCGGAAGGAAGTGGAGGGGCGGGTCGCCGCCTCGATCTACCGGCAGGCGGAATCCGCACAGGCCACTGGCGATATCGATGCCGCCGTCGGTAACTTCCTGCGCATCGCCGACGCAACACCGGACGCGGAAATCCGGCCGACCGCCCTGTTCGACGCTGCCACGCTGCTGCTGACCAACCAGCGCTGGGGAGAGTCAGCCGCACTACTGCAGCGCTTCCGCCGGGAGTTCCCGGCGCACAAGTTCAATGCCGACGTCACGAGCAAGCTGGCTGCCGCACTCAAGGAGGATGGCCGGCCGGCCGAGGCCGCCGCCGAGTACGAGCGCATCGGCGGGGCCGACAATATCGCCGGGGGCGCCGACGTCCAGCGTGCCGCCCTCTGGCAGGCGGCCGAGCTCTCCGCCGCCGCGGCCCAGCCGGCCAACGAGGCGCGCCTGTACGAAGCCATCGTGGCCCGCTTCCCGAATCCGCCGGCCGAGGCCCTGGAGGCGCGGCAGAAGCTGGCGGTACTGGCCGGTGTGAACGCCGACTGGAATGCCCGCAAGCGCTGGCTCGAGGCCATCGTCGCCGCCGAGGCGGCTGCCGGCAGTGCGCGCACCGACCGCAGCCGATTCATCGCGGCGAACGCCGCCATCGAACTGGCGCGGCCGAAGCGCGACGCATTCGTTGCCACCCGGCTCGTGGCGCCACTGAAGGATAGCCTGAAGCTGAAGAAGGTCCGTATGGAGGACGCGCTGCATGCCTACAGCACCGCGGCCGACTACGGCGTCGCCCAGGTGACGACGGCGGCGACCTTCGAGACGGCCGAGTTGTACTACCAGCTGAGCCGGGACCTGCTCGCGTCCGAGCGGCCGGCCGACCTGAACAAGGAGGAGCAGGAAGAGTACGGCCTGCTTCTCGAGGAGCAAGCCTTCCCGTTCGAGGAGAAAGCCATCGACCTGTTTCGCGTCAACGCAGACCGGGCCACCGATGGCGTGTATGACGAGTGGGTGCGAGCGAGTTTTGCGCGTCTCAGTGTGATGACGCCGGCCCGCTATGCCCGAAGCGAAAGGAGTGAGGATGTTACGGCCTGGTTGGACTGAGCATGTGATGCGCGCTGCGATCACGGGACTGGGGGCGGTCACGCTGGTGGCCTGCGGCACCCTGAGCGGGGGAAGTGCCGCTGCACCCCCCGGGGCGGCTGCGGTCACGGCGGACGTGCCTTCAACCGAGACCCGGGCCACGTATGACGGCATCGTTGCCCGTCTGCGAGCCGGGGACCCGGCTGCGCAGGGCAAACTGGAGACGTTCAGCGCCGCGCATCCCGACCTGGCTGGTCCGCTATTGAACCTGGGCCTGGTGCGGGCAAGGTCGGGCGATGACGCGGGCGCGCAGGACCTGCTCCGGCGCGCCACACAGGTCTGCAACCAGTGCGGAACCGCATGGAACCAACTCGGCGTGCTGCATCGTCAGCACGGTCGCTTTGCCGACGCCGAGCAGGCTTACTTGCGGGCGATCGCTCTCGAATCAGGCTATGCGCCGGCCTACTACAACCTGGCGGTGCTGTACGAACTCTACCTGCCCCGTCCCGAGCAGGCTCTGGAGAACTACGAGCGCTTCCTGCAGCTGGATGGCACGGCTGATGGCAGCCAGGACGTGGAGAAGTGGGTGGCCGACTTGCGCCGCCGCATCAGCACGACAGCGACGACCGCGCGCGCGGACGGGAGCACGTGATGCAGTCGTTGCTGGCCCTTCGGCCGTCCCTGGTGGCGTTGCGCACTTCGGCGCTTGCGCGGGCACGAATTGCCCTGCTTGGCCTCTCGCTGGCCTGCGGGGCACGGGCGCAGGAGCCCGTCAAACCCGAGCAGCCTCTGGCCGATAAGGGTGCCAGGGCGACGGCGGTGGATCCCCGGCCCGCCCCCGCCGGTCCACTGAACCTCGACACAACGGCGATCCGCGGCAACCAGGAGTTGCCGAAGGTGCTCTACATCGTGCCCTGGAAGGACCCCGCGATGGCTGAACTGGCCGGTCGCCCGGTAAACAGCCTGGTCGAGGAGGTACTGGCCCCCGTAGACCGTGAAGTGTTTCGCCGACAAACGCGGTATTTCAGTCAATTGTATGGGGCGGGCAAATCGGCGGGTGGGGATCCGCCGAAGGGCACCCCGGGCACGGCAACCACGAACTGACGATCAGGCCGGCGGCGCAAGCCGCTGACGGCAACTTTACGAGCGCCAATTTTGGGCTGGAGGTACTTGGGATCATGGACGCATACACACTTGTCGTGAATTTCTTCCAGGAGGGCGGGATCTTCCTGTACTTCATGGCGGCCCTTTTCGTGGTTGGTATCGCCATCGCGATCGAGCGCTTCGTGGTGCTGACCAAGGCCAGCATCTCGAACCGGCAGCTGTGGGAGAAGATCACGCCCTGCCTCAAGTCGGGCAACTTCACCGAGGCGGCCAACGTGGCGGCCACGTCCGGCACCGCCTTGGGCACCGTGCTGAGCTACGGCCTGGCGCGCACCAAGATCACCCATCGCCGGGACGACCTCGAAAAGGCGATGGAAGAGAGCCTTCTTGAGATCATCCCCAAGCTGGAGAAGCGCACGCACTACCTGTCCTCCCTGGCCAACGTCGGCATGCTCATCGGCTTGCTGGGCACCGTCGCCGGCCTCATCGCGGCCTTCGGCGCGATTGCCACGGCAAATCCCGCCGAGAAAGCCAGTCTGCTTGCCGCCAGCATCTCGGTGGCGATGAACAACACGGCGGGCGGTCTCACGGTGGCCATCACCCTGCTAATGGCGCACATGTACCTTGAGTCGAAGACCACCGGGCTCATCGACAGCCTGGAGATTGCCGCGCTGAAGTTCCTGAATGCGGTTACCGAGCGGGCGCCCGCGGCGCCGGCAGCCAGCAAAGCTCCGGCCGGTCACGCGCCAGCCGTCGCGCCCCGGAGCGCTGCGACCGCCCGGGGTACCGCGTAAGCCAGCGGCGCCAGGAAAGGTCGGAAGCATGAAAGCCTCCATGAGCGTCCGGCGGGTCCGGCGGCACCATGCGCGAAAGCACGGGCGTCATGACCTGAACATGGTGCCGATGATCGACATGATGATCATCCTCGTGTTCTTCCTGATCTTCACGGCGGTCTTCTCGAAGACCAACGTGCTGGAGCTGAATCTCCCGAGCAGTAGTGCCGGTGTGCCGGCCCTTCCCGAGGGCCTGCAGCTTGAAGTCATCGTGCGCGAGGCCTCCATCGATGTGGCGGACCGCGCTACGGGTGTGTTGCAGAGCTTGCCCAACACGTCATCCGGCTATGACCTGGCGCAGCTTGCCAGCTACCTGGAACGGGTGAAGGCGAAGTTCCCTGACAACCAGACGGCGACGATCCTCCTGCGCCCGGACATTTCCTACGATGTCCTGGTCCAGGTGATGGACACGGTCAGGGTGCGCATCGTGCCCGCCGCCTCCGGCCAGGCCGGTCCGCTGGGCCCTGCCACCGTACAGGCGGAGCTGTTTCCAGAGATCTCCGTGGGGGACGCGCCAATATGACACCGACCCGGCTGAAACGTCGCCACGACCGAGGGCGAAAGACTGAAGCGCACCTGGCTCTGGTGCCATTCATCGACATGTTGACGATCCTTGTAGTCTTCCTGCTGCTGCATACCGCGGACGTGGAAATCCTCCCCAACACCAAGAACATCTCGATTCCCCAGTCCGTCTCGGAGCTGAAGCCGCGCGAGACCCTGGTGGTCATGCTGACGCGGGACACGCTGTTCGTTGACGGTAAGCCTGTGGCCACCCTCGCGGAGATCCAGGCCACGGAGGGCAATGTGATTCCGGCGCTCAAGGCCGCGCTTAGCCAGCAGGGCGGGCGCGTGCTGCAGTCGTCGGCGGTTCGCGGCACGGACGCGGAAATCGCCAATCGGGAGGTCACGATCATGGGCGACAAGAGCACGCCCTACGCGGTCCTGAAAAAAGTCATGGCGACCTGTACGGACGCAGATTTCGGCAAGGTGTCGCTCGCGGTCTTCGAGAAGGAGCGGGCCGCTCCCGTTGCCGGGGGAGCCTCGGCATGAGCGCCATCGCCTTGCCCTACTACCGCCTCTACGAACTGCCCTGGTCGCCGGGGTCGGACTCGGAAGAGCGGTTCCGGAAGATCCTGCGCAACTGCTTCGTTGCCTATCTGGTCTTCGCCATTTTGATCCCCCTGTTGCCCGTGCCAGAGCGGGACCTGACGCTCGCACCCGACATCCCGGACCGGGTCGTGCGACTCATTGTCGAGCAGCCGAAGCCCGTGCCGCCGCCGAAAGTCGAGCCAGTGGTCGAGCCCAAACCCAAGCCCAAGCCTGAAGTGGCCAAAGTCGAGCCACAGCCAGTGCCCCGCGCGGAAGTGACGCCCGAGCCGGTGCCGGTGGACCGACGCAAGCTGGCCAGGGAAAAAGCCCAGAAATCAGGGCTGCTGGCCTTTACCGATGACCTGGCCGACCTGCGCGATGACCGGGCGGTGACCGAGATCGCCGGCGCGCAAGCCGTGACTGGCGCGGTGGGTGAGGCGACGCGCAACGAGCGGTCGTTGCTGACGTCCCGCGTGGGGAAGGGCAGTGGTGGCATCAATACCGCGGCCATGAGCCGCAATACCGGTGGCGCGGGTCTGAACGCGCGCGGTACCACCCGGGTGCAGAGCGCTGTGGCCAGTATCGCCAGCGAACCGGATGCGCCAGCGGGGCCGACCGGCAAGGCCGGTCGCAGTCGCGAAGAAATCGAGATGGTCTTTGATCAGAACAAGGGTGCGATCTACTCCCTCTATAATCGCGCTCTCCGGAACAACCCGTCGCTCCAGGGCAAGCTGGTGTTGAAACTCACCATTGAGCCGTCCGGTCAGGTGTCCGCCGTGGAAGTGGTGTCCAGCGAACTCGGCGACGAGGAGTTGGAGCGGAAGCTCATACAGCGCATCCGCATGTTCACCTTCTTGTCGAAGGACGTGCCGCCCGTTACGACCACCAAGCCGATCGACTTCTTCCCCGCGTAGCAGAGGCACCGGGTTTGCATCCTTGCAACTTGCGCGGCAACGCCGCGCAAGTTGCAA
>JBDSWH010000035.1:0-5508 GCA_039926785.1 Gammaproteobacteria bacterium | reverse complement strand
TTCGACCACCACGTGCCGAAGGGCTACATCTACTTCGCCATGGCGTTCTCCGTCGTTGTCGAAATGCTGAACATGCGCTTGCGCAGGAAACAGTCCGCCACGGCGGCCGGACAATGATGCCGAACTTCCTCGCACGGGCATTGGCGGTCCTGCTCGCCGGTCTGCCGCTGATTGCCGGGGGACAGACCCGTCTGCAGGTCGACGTGGACGCGCGGGAGGCGCCACGACGCATCCTGCATGCCCGTCTGTCGATTCCGGTCGTGCCGGGCCCCCAGACGCTGGCCTACCCCAAGTGGCTTCCGGGGACGCACGGCCCGACGGGTCCAGTCACCGACCTCGTCGGCCTCCGGATCACTGCTGGCGGGCAGCCCCTGGCCTGGCAGAGGGACAGCATCGATCTGTACGCCTTCAAGGTCACGGTTCCCGACGGGATCAGCACCGTGGATGTGACCCTCGACATGGTGTTCGGCCCGCCCGATGGCGGGCTCGCCTCGCCCGCGTCGCTGACGACAGAATTGGCACTGATCAAGTGGAGCCAGCTGGTGCTGTATCCCGCGGGGACTCCCGCCGACGCGTTAGAGGTCGAACCGTCCGTCACACTGCCGGCAGGCTGGCAATTCGCCACGGCGCTGGATGTCGCTGGCCTGGCGGGTCCCGGCGGCGTCCGCTTCACTCCCGTCACCCTGACCACGCTGGTGGACTCGCCGCTGCTCGCCGGCCGGCATTTCCTCCGCCTGGAACTCGACAATTCCACCCACCCGGTTGCCCTCGCGATCGCGGCCGACAGTGCTGCAGCACTGAAGATCACTGCGGAGACCACACAGCACCTCCGCAACCTGGTCAAGGAAGCCGACAAGTTGTTCGGCGCGCGGCACTACCGCCGCTACACGTTCCTGGCGACACTGAGCGACCAGGTGGCCCAATACGGGCTCGAGTCCCACGAGTCCAGTGAGAACCGGCTACCGGAAAGCAGCTTCACCAATCCGGCCGTCGGAATGCTGGAGCTGTCGGTGTTTCCCCATGAATATGTGCATTCCTGGAACGGCAAGTATCGGCGGCCCAGCGGCCTCGTTACGCCGGACTTCCAGACGCCGATGCGCGGTGACCTGTTGTGGGTTTACGAAGGGCTGACACAGTACCTCGGCAACCTGCTCACCACCCGCAGCGGGCTCTGGCCTGCCGAGCGCTACCGTGACCGGCTCGCCCAGTCCGCGGCGTACTACTCACTACAACCGGGGCGGCGCTGGCGGAGTGTGGCGGACACGGCGATCGCGGCCCAGCAACTCGGGGGCGCGTCGCCCCTGTGGCGCAGCTACCGGCGGTCCGTCGATTACTACAACGAGGGTGCGCTGGTCTGGCTGGAAGCCGACATGCTGATCCGCGAGCGAACCCGCGGCCGGCGCAGCCTTGACGATTTCTGCCAGGCATTCTTCGGCGGCAGGGATCAGGACCCCGCCGGCCCACCCCGCGTACTTCCCTTCGAGGAAGAAGACGTCTACGCGACCCTCAATGCTGTACTGCTCTACGACTGGCACCAGTTCTTCACAGCGCGCATCCGTGTGACCGACCCCCCGCCGCCGGTTGGTGGCCTGGAGCGCGGTGGCTGGCGACTCGCTTACAGCCCCCTGCGCAACGGCTATCTCCAGGACATCGAGACCTCGGACTCCTCCACCATGATGGAAATGGCCTATTCGCTGGGCCTACGCCTCAATACCGAGGGGCGGATCGATGACCTGCTCCTCGGCACGCCCGCCGACGCGGCGGGCCTGGCCCCGGGCATGCTGGTCAGAGCGGTGAATGGCCGGCGGTGGTCTGCCAGCCGCCTGCGGGAAGCCATTGCCGACGCCCAGGCCGGGGATGGCCAGCTCGCGCTGCTGATCGAGAACGGCGATCGCTTCGATACCGTGAATCTGCGCTACCCTGACGGACTCCGCGAACCGCGGCTCGAGCGGGTGCCGGCCATCCCCGACAGACTGGGCGCCAGCATCGCTCCCCGCGACCGCTAGACACCGAAGATCCCTCAACCCATGGACGCTGCCCGCGAACTGTTTTCCTACCGCAAGTACTGGGCGAGCCGGCTCACGCCGGCACCCGTGCTGCCCATGTCCCGCGCCGAGATGGACGAGCTGGGATGGGACGCCTGCGACGTCATCCTGGTCACAGGTGACGCCTACGTCGATCACCCGAGCTTTGGCATGGCGGTCGTCGGGCGACTGCTCGAGGCGCAGGGCTTCCGCGTAGGAATCATTTCCCAACCTGACTGGACCTCAACGGCGGCATTCGAGTCGCTCGGCGCACCCGCCCTGTTCTTCGGCGTCACGGCCGGCAACATGGATTCGATGGTGAACCGCTACACCGCCGATCGCCGCATCCGCTCCAACGATGCGTATACGCCGGATGGCCAAGCGGGCAAGCGCCCCGATCACTCGGTGATCGTCTACGCGCAGCGGGTCCGTGAAGCCTTCAAGGGCACTCCGCTGGTCATCGGCGGCATCGAGGCCAGTCTGCGCCGCGTGGCTCACTTCGATTACTGGTCAGATACCGTTCGCCGCTCCATACTTTTCGATAGCAAGGCTGATCTCCTCGTGTTCGGCAACGGAGAGCGCCAGATCGTCGAGATCGCGCATCGGCTCGCGAAGGGCGAAGCCATCACGGATCTGACCGATATCCGCGGGACGGGCTTCGCCCGCCAGGGTCTGCCCGAGGGCTGGTCGGAAGTAGACTCCACCAGTGTGGATGAGCCCGGGGCCATCGACGTCCCCAAAGATCCCTACGCGATGGACGAATTGCCCGCCGCGTCGAGCGCGGCCTGCGCCTCGGGAGCGGAGAAGGACAAGACTCCGGCGGCGGGTGAGAAGGTCATCCAGTTCCAGCGCCGCGCGCCCAGGCTCGACCGGTCCCGCACGGCGATCCGGCTGCCGTCCTTCGAAGCGGTCCGGGGCGATCCGGTGCTCTATGCCCACGCCTCCCGGGTCCTGCATCTCGAGACCAACCCCGGCAATGCACGGGCCCTGATTCAACGGCACGCTGACCGGGACCTCTGGCTGAATCCTCCACCGCTGCCGTTGCAGACCAAGGAGTTCGACAGGGTCTACGAACTGCCCTACACGCGCCTGCCGCATCCGGCATACGGGGACGCGAAGATCCCGGCCTGGGAGATGATCCGCTTCTCGGTGATCATCCAGCGGGGCTGCTTTGGCGGCTGCACCTTCTGCTCGATCACGGAGCACGAGGGCCGCATCATCCAGAGCCGGTCGGAGGACTCGGTCATCCGGGAGATCGAAGCGATTCGTGACCGCACGCCAGGCTTTACCGGCGTGATTTCCGATCTCGGCGGGCCCACGGCCAACATGTACCGCCTCGCCTGCAAGAGCAGCAAGATCGAGTCTGCGTGCCGGCGCCCATCCTGCGTCTTCCCGGGGGTGTGCCCGAACCTCAACACCGATCACTCCGCCCTGATCAGCCTGTACCGGCGGGCCCGCACGCTGCCCGGCGTCAAGAAGGTGCTCGTGGCCTCGGGTGTCCGCTACGACCTGGCCGTCGAATCGCCCGAGTACATCAAGGAGCTGGCCACCCACCATGTGGGCGGCTACCTGAAGATTGCGCCGGAACACACGGAGGACGGGCCGCTCAACAAGATGATGAAGCCGGGCATCGGCACGTACCACCGGTTCAAGGAACTCTTCGACAAATACTCGAAGGCGGCGGGGAAGGAGCAGTACCTCATCCCCTACTTCATCGCCGCCCACCCGGGCACAACCGACCTCGACATGCTCAACCTGGCCCTCTGGCTGAAGTCCAATCAGCTGAGGGTGGACCAGGTGCAGACGTTTCTGCCGTCACCAATGGCAACCGCCACAGCCATGTACCACTCGGGCAGAAATCCCCTCCGCCGGGTTACGCGCGCCAGCGAAACGATGACCGTTCCGCGGGGCATCAAGGTCCGCCGTCTCCACAAGGCCTTCCTGCGCTACCACGACGCCGAGAATTGGCCAGCGCTTCGGGAAGCACTGAAACGCTTGGGCCGCTCGGACCTGATCGGCAATGGAAAGACTCATCTGGTGCCGTCCTGGCAACCGGCCGGCACCGGCGGGTCGGGTGGCGGCCGGTCCGGTGGTGGCGGGTCCGGTAGCGGGAGGCCCGCACCTCGAGCCCCGTTGCGGACCGGCCGGCCTCAAAGACGGTCCACCTGAATCCGACGAGCGTGGCGTGGCGAAACCGGAACCTAAGAACAGGTACTCCGGGACCCCCACATGCAACGACAATCCCACGCCGAGGGCGTCATTGGTGGCTCGCGGGGTCTGGCACCCGCAATTGACGCGAAAACGTCCGGAGCCGACCGTCTCAAGTTCTACAAATCGGTCGACGGCTATCGAGCCATCACGGAATGGTACGAGTCACTCGTGGAAAAGATCGGGGTTCCCTTCGAGGCCCTGTACGTGAACACGCGGTTCGGGCGGACACACATGCTGGCCGCCGGATCCAGTAGTGCGCCACCGCTATTCCTTATTTCCGGGGTAGCCGGCTGTGCACCCCTGTGGCGCAAGCAACTCGAATCGCTCAGCGCCAATTTCCGTGTTCATGCGCTGGACATCCCGGGCCAGCCGGGCCGAAGCGACCCGAATCCACCCTCGTTTCTGAACGACGACTACAGCAACTGGCTGCTGGATGTCCTCGACGATCTTGGAATTGATTCGGCCCACTTGGCTGGCGTCAGTGCGGGCGCGTGGATCGCGATGCGCTTCGCCAGCCTCCACCCGGACCGGGTAAGGAAAGTGGTCATGCTGGGACCCACGGGCATCTCGAGCGCCCGCCTGCCGGTAAAGATCTGGCTGGGGCGCGTGGCCCAGAAGTGGAAAAATGCCGACGTGCTGCAGGACGACCTGACCGCGAAATCGGTGTCTTCCAAGAGCCCCGGGGGCACGTTTGGTACGTTTGACCGGCAGCTGGCCAGGGCCATGGCCCTTTGCACGCGTCATTACCGCGTGGACCGCTCGCTGGGCATCTACAACGAGGCGACGGGCAAGGTGAATCTGTGGCAAGGCCTCAAAGTGCTGCGCAAGTTCTTCCTGCCGGAGCCCGAGTCTGTACTCCGCCAGTTCCGGATGCCCGGGCTCCTGATTTTCGGCGAGCACGAGGTGCTCTACGACCCGCAGGCGGTGGGTCGCAAGGCCCGAAACCTGATGGGCGATATCCGCGTTGAGGTGGTAGCCGGTGCAGGGCACGCGGCAATTTACGACCGGCCCGAACTCGTCGACGCCCTGGTTACCGATTTCCTGAGCGCCTGACCTTGACGCCCCGCCCCGCCTTTAAACCCGTAGTGCTGGCCGGCCTGCTCGTGCCCCTCACGGCCATGGCGCACGAAGGTTCGAGCCTGCCCTACGGATCGTTCCTCGCAGGACTTGCGCATCCGGTCCTTGGCATCGACCACTTCCTGGCCATGATCAGCGTGGGAATCCTCAGTGCCCAGATTGGGGGGCGCGCCATCTGGACGGTGCCATGCACGTT
>JBDSWH010000034.1:0-7598 GCA_039926785.1 Gammaproteobacteria bacterium | reverse complement strand
GAAGGGATCGCCCATGTCCCGGCGCGCTTCCGTGCGGTCGCCGTCCTGGTCCACGTCCTGGACGTCCCTGCCCAGTGCCCAATTGATAACGGCTGCCCGCTCGCCCCCCGGGACCTCGGTCAGTTCGTCCAGCGCGTCGGCCTCGTCGGTATCGTCGGCGGTCAGGCGCGTGAGGGGGAGTCCGCCGCCCAGGTTGGTCAGCACCTGCCGCGCGGACGGAATTGGCAGCCGGCTGGCGGCGCCTCCGGCGCTCACCCGGTCGCCGTCGGGTTGATCCGACCAGAAACTGAAGGCGTCCCGGGAGAACAGGCCCGTCACCGGGTCGATCACCGGCCGGCCGTCGCGCCCCACGAGGACGCCGTCCTCCAGCCGGTACTTCTTCAGGTTGCCCAGCCAGCGGGCCGTGTCCGTTGGCTGAAAGACCGAGATGAAGACGTCGCTCAGGTTTTGGGTACGGTTGAAGGAGTTAACAGGCACGGCGGGCGCAGCGAATGTGCCGGTGTTGTCGAAGATCGACAGCACGATGCCGCTAAGGGCCGTGGACAACGACGCGGTGTCGTCGGCCAGGTGGTACTCGCCGCCACCGCGGGCCGCCGTATTGACGAGGAGGGGGAAGTCCACCTCGAAACCGATCGTGTGGGTGACGACGTTCTGCAGGCCCGGCAGTGAGTCGTCGAGGTCCTGGCGCAGGAGGTACGCTGCCACGTCGTCGAGGCAACGGCCTTCGCCGCTGCCGTCGCAGGTGGGTCCCACCGCGGCGCTGAAGCCTGGCAGGGCCGTGATCTTGCTGTCCGCGCTGCTGTCGGCCGACGGTTCGCCGTCGGTGAGCAGGATGATGAAATTCTTGCCGCAGGCTTCCGTGATTGGCGTCCGATAGACGGAGGAGGACAGAGTATTGCCTATCCGCGAGCCGGCAACGCTCAGTTCCGAACCCTGATCGCCGTAGTCCACGTTGCGACCGAGGAAAAGCTGGGCGGCCTCGAACATCGTCTCGGAGAGTGGCGTTTGCCCGCCCGTGGTCAGGCCGTTGACGATGCTCGTGACGGAGTCCCGGGACGCCGCGATGTCCTCCAGGGGCGCCACCACGGACCCGCCCTCGTCGCCGTTGAAGCGCATCACGCCCACATTCACGCCGCGGAGACCCGCCGTGAGCGCGGTTACCGCTTCCTTGACGATGTTGATGCGGGACTTCTCGATCGACGGCGGATTGCTGCGCCAGTTGAGCCAATTGCCGTCGTAGGCGGTGTACTGCGTCGTCCAGGCCGGTTCGTTATCGGCCGTGGCCGCCCAGGGACCTTCCGGGCCATTCGCTGCGTACGTTTCACTGCCGGGCCCATTGCCCTCCGTGCCGCGGTCGCTCTGGCACTCCAGGTCGCTCGCCGGGCGGTCCGGCGTGACGCCGTCCCAGCGCTCCTGAGTGGCGTCCCACGTGAGCAGGAAGTCCGAGTAATAGCCAACGCTCTGCAATTGCTGGCTCGAGGCCGCGCAGCGATTGACGGCCTTGGACAGCACATTGGGGTTGTCGCAGGCGGGTGTCGAGCCATTGGTGGAGAAGTACAACGCGCCGCTGTCGTAGCAGCCGCTGAAAGTCTGGGTGCTGACAAACGGCGCCTGGGTAGCAACCAGAGTCTCCATGCTGCCGGAGGTGTCGATCATGAAAAGGATATTCGCCCGCGTGGTGTTGGCGTCGCGGTCGCTGAGGAACAACTCGGAATCGTCAGCGCGGGCGGCGACCGCGAGCATTGTGGTGACCAGCAGCAGGAGGGCAAGCCGACGCGTGCTCATGGACGGACCACCGGAGCCGCCGAAACGTCGAGAACGATGCGCTTCACTCGGCGGGTCTGGGGCTCGTAATAAACGTACACCAGCGTTCCTGGCTTCGATGCCGCGGCCCGGAAGGCCGCGAGCACGGTGGCCTGGTCACTGGGTTGCTGCGCACCGGGCCGGCCGTACCAGGCGGTGCCGGCCGTGACGCGAAGTGTTACCGGGCGGCACGTCGGACACGTCGTCACCGTCAGCGCGCCGTCGGGCGCGCCGGGCAACTGGACCTGGCTGCGGGTCAGCTCGTAGGCCTGCTCGATGGTGCGCAGGGTAGCGCCAGCCTCTGGTGCGGCGGCCATCAGCAGGACCCACAGTGCGCCGGCCACCGTGGACAGGACAGGCCTAAAAACGGCGTTCATCGTCCCGACGCTCCCGTGAGCGCATAGCCCTGCACGAGACGCGCCTGCGCGTCCCGCTGATCCGTCCGGCCCGAGGCGGTGACCTCATAGTTGAAGGTCGGAATGCGTGGAAAGCTGTTGCCCGGCGTGATGGACTCGCCCCGGTAGCAGATCGCGGTGACGTAGCTGCCACCCAGTCCGGGGACCGCGACCTCCGGATCCGGCGCTGCCGCGGGACAATCGGGCGCACCCAGGGGTTCATCGCCGCGCAATACCGTATCGATGCCGCTCTGGGCCAGCCGGTAAGCGTTTTCCCGGTATTGGGCGTTACCGGCCATGACCAGCTCCAGGCTGGCGGTGCGCATCGTGGAGACCGCCAGGACCGTCAGCACCATCAACAGGATCAGGCTGACGATCAGGGCCGCTCCGGACTGCCGGTGCCTCGCAAGGCCGACACTGCGGAAGCGGCTGGCGATTCTTGCAAGCGGAGGTACAAACATCTAGGCGCCTTCGTTGTTCAGGAAGATGGTCTTGGAAATCTGCAGACGTCGGAAGTTCGACGGGTAACCGTCCGAGCCCGCCACGATGTCGCCGAGGTCGGCATCCGGCGTCGCGTAGCGCCGCTCATCGACCCACGCCGGATCGTCGGCAGGCGTTGCGACGAGCAGCCAGAGTCGCACGGCGATCACCTGGGCATCCGGGTCGAAGTCGGGGTCGCCGACGGTCACCAGGGGATGATTGCCATCCACGTACCGGTCCACGTCACCGTCCCGGTCGGTGTCGATGCCGAGTTGCACCTGCAGATTTTCGACGCCGGGAATGACCTCCTGGTCGTCGAACTCCCGGTTGGGGCCGAGGGTTAGCCGTCGCAGGGACGGCAGGCCCGGGTCGAAACTGGATTCATTGCTGATGTAGTAGACATTGATCGCCACGTTATGGGTGCTGGCGTCGGGGCTGAACGGCTCGATGCCGTCGCTGAACAGGCGACCCTGGGCAAGGGTCGTCTGGACCTGGAGTCGACCGTTGTCGGCGGCCGGCTCCACGCCAGCCTGCCAGGGCTCCGCGTGCCGGAGAATCAGCACGTCACTGCCGTCCCTTTGAGCGTCATTGAAGGTCGGGCACGGGAGGACAAAGTTATCGTCCATGGCTTCCACGGCGGCGGACAGATCGTCCAGTGCCCAGGGTTCGGGCACCCCGCCGCAGGTTGCGGTCAGTCCGACGGGCATGGTGATCAGCGCCGGCTCCGCATTGAGTCCCCAATACCGGGCCAGGCGGACATCCGGCTCAAGGGTGTCGAGGGCGAAACGCGCGCTTTCCTGCAGCCGGGCCAGGCTGTCACTGGCCCTGTAGCTGTTCTTGCTCTGGCTGTAGACGTACAGGGCGCCGCCGATGAGGAACAGGCCGATGGCCATCGCGACGGTCAATTCGATGAGCGTCATGCCCCGCTGGAATTGCCGTTGGCACCTCACGGTTGCACCGTCAGGGCGTAGGTGGCGGGTTCTTCCTGCCCGATTTCCGGCCATGCCACCGTAATGGTGTAAGCGGGCGCAGGCGGGGCCGCGTCGATGACGACCTGGCCCGAGGCCCCCTCCGGCAGCTGGGCGACGAGCTGGTTGCTCCAGCCGAACCAGTCGTCCGCCGCGAGGTCCTCAGCGGTGCAGTCCACAGGGCCATTGACGCAGCCGCCGTCCGCGCCCGGACCCGTGCCCGCATACGCGGCTCCGGCATTGCGATTCGCCCGGATCCGGTCCGCCATGTCGGCCGCGAGGTTGACCGCCGCGCTCCGGTACAGCGCCGTGCGGCCCGCTCGCAGTCCTTCCAGGTACAGCGCGGCGATGCCGAGCATGCCGACCGACATGACCACGAGCGCCACGAGGACCTCTACGAGCGTGAAGCCCTTTTGCTTCGCGCGTTGAAGATCAGCAGCCACCGAGTGGATTCCTGTCGGACTGGAGGTCCGCCCGGGTGCGCACCAGCTGCTGACGGCCAATCCGCGCAATCTGGATCCAGCGCCCCGCGGCGATGCCGGCGCCGGTATCCACGTCCCCGCGGGCGTCGCAGATCTGGATATTGAAATCAGTCAGTGGGTCATCGAGGGCAAGGCTGCCTGCATTGGTGTACATGAGAGTCGCTGGAGTTGCGGTCACGCCGTCGCGCAGGCTGGCTTCCAACGCCCCGTGACGCTGGAGGATGACGTCGTCGTCACTGATGGACCCGTCCGCATTGCGATCCACGAAGACGGTCCAGCCCGTGCCCAGGCCGCCGCCAGCCAGGCACCCGCCAGAGCCATCGGGCGTGGGACAAAGGGTGACACTGACTCGACGCATCAGGGCTTCGCTGCGGGCCGCGTGCACGCTGGTGACCAGATCGTTGGTCGCGCTGCTCATGCGCTGATTCGCGGCCACGGTCGCGAACAGGGGCACGCCCAAGCCGAGCGCAATGGCCATGACGGCCAAGGCCACCATGAGTTCGATGAGGCTGAAGCCCCGCTCTTGTTCTTCTTTTTTTGAGGTCCGCACCGTAGCCGCCGGTCACAAGTCCCGTTGACAGTCGCTATCCTGCCGTGATCGTCGGTACTGCAGGGCAATGACCGACAACCGGTTGGATTGCAGGGATGATCAGGGAATCGGGAGAACATTCAGATTCTTAGCCGGGACAGCTCAGGGCGCCGTTAGCATTGGAGGCGGAACTCGCGCGAGGCCTGCCGGTATAGCTCACCACGACCGCCCGAGCCCGCGGGTTACCCCGGCGGTCGCAGAAGGTCAGGGTGCCGTTCACCGACCGGGTCCACGGGCGGAAGATGAACGCGCGACGGTTGGCCAGGATGGCGTCGACCGGCAGCCGGGTTTCCGCCTGCAGGATCGGCTCTCCCGGGTCGACCCGGGGCGGGTCGTCCCGATCCCGGTTCAGGAACACGATGAGCCCGCCTTCCCACCCGCCGGTGTTCGCGCACTGCCGGCCGGACGGACTCCGGCACACCACCACATCGGCCCCTGATTTCACCGCCTCCTGCCGTGCGACATGCATGCCGTGCACGACCCGATTGACGGCCGTGGTCTGCCGGGAGTCGAGCACCAGTCCGGTGAATGCCGGGACCGCCATGGCCAGGAGCAGTGCGGCCGTGGCCAGCGTGACGAGCAGTTCGACCAGCGTGAAACCCGGGGTGCGCGGCATGGTGACGGGGTGTCCATGACTGGGGGAAGTCTCGCCACAGTAGGGATCAGGGCTTGATGCGGCCAGCGCACAATCGGGTCGGTCCGTGCGGTTTCCCGAGTTGCGCTAGTATTCCGCGATGACCTTGCGGACCGATGTCGAAGCCACGTTGCGGGCCCGCCGGGTCCAGCCGACGCCACAACGGCTCGAGGTGGGCATGCTGCTGCTCGCCGGGCCCTGCCATCTCTCAGCCGACCAGATCCTCCAGGCCTTGCGCCGGGCCGGGAGCCGGATCTCCAAAGCGACCGTCTACAACACCCTGAAGGTCTTCTCGCGGGCCGGCATTATCCAGGAGGTGGCCGTGGACCCCAGCCGCCTGGTGTACGACTCCACGACGACCCGCCACCATCATTTTCTGAACGAGGACACCGGCGAACTCGTCGATATCGCGCCGGATGAGGTCGAGCTGTCCCGGTTGCCCCGGCTTCCGGAGGGTACCGAGGCGACCGGGGTGGACGTGCTCATCCGGGTACGTCGCCGGTAGCCGGCCCGCAGCGTTTGATGGGCACGGACCGATTCCCTATACTGCGCCGCGGTCGCCGGGGTAGCTCAGTTGGCAGAGCACCGCATTCGTAATGCGGGGGTCGGAGGTTCGACTCCTCTCCCCGGCACCAACATATCAACGACTTATGCGCTTTCCGAAGTTTGCGCGGTCGGCACGTAAGTACACGGTAAGCGCAGCTGCGGTTTTTTCTACGCCTTTTGCACCTGAGGAGCGTGACGGGCGGGGTTCCGGGCTGGGAGACTTAGCCGGTGGGTTGTTTGAATGACCTATACCCCCAATTCGTAGCCAGCCTCCCCGAATCCAAGTAATTTCCAGCTATATGAGGCAACCTCACAAGACGTGCGTGCCGTTACAAGGTGTTGATTGCCTTAAACCCTCAGCGTACCCGGCGCGGCTTCGAACTTGAGGGTCGGGAGTTCGAATCTTTCCGGGCGCGCCATAAAAACAATCCGGTAGGCTGTCTCTCGATGAATCTCCAGCAGTGGTCCTTCGTCGCTGAAATCGCATCTTCGATTGCGGTTGTCTTATCCCTCTGCTTCCTTGCCGTTGAGCTGCGCCTGTACGTCAAACAGGCTCAGCAGGATTCGGTCGACCAGATCACCTCGCGACGCCACGATCTGCTCCGAACCATGGCGGTGGACGGCGAACTGGCCGACATCGTGTGGAAGGCGCTCGCCGGGACACCTCGCGTGCCGACGGACGACTGGGCGCGTTTCGCGTTCTTTATGTACACCATGGTCCTGGAGTACGAACGGGCCTGGCTCAAGTACGAGGCCGGCCTGATTGATCAGCAGGTGCTCAAGACTTGGGATCAGTCCCTGGCCTGGTGGCTGCAGCACCCCGGGGCGAGGAATTGGTGGCGAGGGGATCACCCGGGATTCCATGCCGGGTTCACGACCTACATGGATGGAGTAATCAGCCGGGTGATCATCAATCCCGATATTGCCAGTGCAGTGGCCGCCGCCATCCGCGATCGGGGTCACCCGCAACCGGCGTATTCCACGCCCGGCGTTACCGACCCGTCGGAAACCACAGGAACCGGCGCTGGCCAGCCGCACCTCAGGACAGATGCCAAATAGCTGCCCACCTGCCGGTGTTGGACGGGGTCTACGTCCGGGGCAACGACCAGCTGGAGTTTCGCCGGGTGCCGCCACCGACCAGGGCCGAGCTGGATGAGCTTCTCGGGACCATCACGCACCGCGTCAGCCGGCACCTCGGAGGGCCCGGATGGCCTGATGATTCGCCGAGGTGTGGGCCCACGCCGCGCCCTTTCACTACCGCACCGCCAACCAGCCACCGCCCTGCAAGATCGCAGGCCGGGCGATAGCTTGGGTTATAGTCGGTCCAGCCAACCGGCTACCACAACAAGAACAACAGGCGCTCCGGGGGTGATGTCCATGTGCCCTTCTGCTCGGTTTCCACTCGCGACGGCCATTCTTGTGCAGGCCCTGGCGGGCACGGCGTTCGCCGCCGACGTCGCCTTCTTCGGCCTGTCGCCTTCCCAGCCAGTCGTCCTGCAGGGCGCGGTGCAGCTCCTGCAGGCGAACGGCCACTTCAGTGACAGCACCAATGCCCGACTCACCAGCTCCACGCTGGCGGCGGGGGGCAACCACGGTTGCGCGGTAATCGCCAACGGCGAGGTCCGGTGCTGGGGGCGCAACGCCTCGGGTCAGCTGGGTAACGTCGCCAACACCGGCGATTCGGCCCAGCCCCTGACGGCC
>JBDSWH010000033.1:0-25887 GCA_039926785.1 Gammaproteobacteria bacterium | reverse complement strand
TCGCCGGGTTGCAGGCCATAGAAGGTTGCGAGCCGCTCGGTCAGCTCCGCCGGCCGGGGATCGGGGTAACGATTCAAGCCGTCACGCGTCAGGTCCCCGGGGGGCCGCCATGGCGTCTCGTTCGCATTCAGCCGGATGAACCCGCCCACGTAGTCCGCCGGCCGGTAAGGCCGGAGTTGCCGGATGTCCGGTCGCAGGAGGTCGATCGCGCTGGTCATGGCCGTGCATCCGCGGCGTCGAGGCGCACGGTGACCGCCCGCGCGTGGGCATCCAGCCCTTCGAGCCCGGCCAGTGTCCGTACCGTCGGGGCGAGACCGCGCAGTCCGGTCAGGGTGACTTCCTGCAGTGTCATGCGTCGCTGGAAGTCTGCGACCGACAGTCCGCTGTAGGCGCGCGCGTACCCGTAGGTCGGCAGGACGTGGTTCGTTCCGCTGCAGTAGTCGCCCACGGACTCCGGTGTCCACCGGCCGAGGAATACCGAACCCGCGGTATTGATACTGCCTGCGAACGCACGAGGGTCGGCGACCTGCACGATGAGGTGCTCGGGGGCGTACTCGTTCGCCACGGCGCAGGCTTCGGCCAGATCGGTGACGAGC
The DNA here is from genome assembly GCA_039926785.1 of Gammaproteobacteria bacterium. Taxonomy (GTDB): domain Bacteria; phylum Pseudomonadota; class Gammaproteobacteria; order Steroidobacterales; genus SHZI01. Next base: position 25,291 of record JBDSWH010000033.1, on the reverse strand, counting down.
ACTGCCACACTGTGCGTCAGTGACTGTTCGATGATTGCCCTCCGGGGCAGGGAGGCGAGGGCGTCCTGGATCTCGCCTTCAACACGATCGATCAGGCTTGCATCAAGTGACACCAGGACAACGTGGGAATCGGGGCCGTGTTCCGCCTGGGACAGCAGATCCATTGCCACGAATCGTGCGTCCGCCCGCTGGTCGGCAATCACCATGGCTTCGGACGGACCCGCCGGCATATCGAGCGCGGCGCCGGCTGGATCGGCAGCAACGACAGTTTTGGCAGCGGTAACCCACGCATTCCCCGGACCAAAGACCTTCGCAACCTTGGGGATGGTTGCCGTTCCATAGGCCATGGCGGCGATTGCCTGGGCACCACCGGCCTTAAAAATATCCCGTATGCCACACGCTCTGGCAGCGACAACGACGGCGGGATCGGCAAGACCATCTGGACGCGGCGGGGTGCACAGCACACGCACGGGGCAGCCGGCAATGGCGGAGGGCACGCCGAGCATGATCGCGGTCGACGGCAGCGGCGCGCTGCCCGCGGGCACGTAAAGGCCAACGGCATCCAGTGGCTTGCTGATCCTCTCGCAGACGACGCCCGGCGCGGTCTCCACGCGTAACGGTGCGGTCACCTGGGCTTCATGGAAGCGCCGGACGTTGCCGATGGCTGTCTCGATGGCAGCGCGGGCGTCGGCGGGCAGGGACGCTTCCGCCAGGCGGGCTTCGTCCTCCGAGACGCGCAGTCCGGTCAGTGTGGCGCGGTCCAGCTCCCGCGCGAAATCCAGGAGCGCGGCATCGCCATCCTGCCGGACAGTCGCGATGATCCGCCGGACGCTAGACTCAATTTCGGGATTCCGGGCAACGGCCGGCCGCTGCAGCGCTGCTTGTCGGGCAGCCTTATCTAATCCGGACCATGTCAGGCGGCGAAGGCGCATCACGCGAGCATCTTTTCCACGGGAATTACCAGTACAGACGTGGCGCCAGCTGCCTTGAGACTTTCCAGGGTTTCCCAGAAGACATTTTCACGGCACACCACGTGCACCGCCACGCGATCGTCGCGACCGTCAAGCGGCAGTACCGTTGGCGCCTCCGATCCCGGCAACAGGGCGGCGATCTGGGCCAGAGCGGCTTTCGGCGCGTGCATCATGATGTACTTGCTTTCGCGCACCTGCATGACGCCCTCCACGCGCTGGAGCAGCTTGCCGATCCATTCCGACTTCTCGACTGGGACCTGGACCGGCGTCTGCAGCAGTACGGCATGACTTTCAAGAATGGTCTCACCTTCCCGTAGCTTGTTGGCAATCAAGGTCGCACCCGTTGAAACCAGGTCACAGATCGCATCGGCGCGACCAAGGCTCGGCGCAATCTCAACGGCGCCGGAGAATTCCACGACCGTCGCGCTGACGCCCTGGCGGCGCAGGTAGTCGCGCACAATTGATGGATAGCTGGTCGCGACCCGGCACCCATCGAGGCTGGCGACGTTGCGCAGGGCACTGCCGTCTGGATAGGCGAAAGCGAGGCGGCAGTGCCCGTAGTCCAGCGAGCGCAATATCCGGAACGGTTCGACCGGCTCCTGCTGCAAAAAGTGCAACCGCTTTTCTTCGACGATGTTGAGCCCGGCAATGCCCAGGTCGCAGACGTCATCGCGCACCAGGCCCGGGATGTCGTCGTCGCGGACCAGCAGCACGTCCACGGGCATGTTCTCGCCAAAGGCGATGAGCTGGTCGGGCCCCTTCGTGTACTTCAGGCCGCAGCGCTGCAGCAGATCCAGAGATTGCTCCGTCAGCCTTCCTGACTTCTGGATGGCAATCTTGATTCGGGCGGGTTTGTCGGTCATTTCAAGCTACTTTCGCCTGCGTTCCAGCGCCTTGCTGTAACCACCGGCTCCACTGTTCAGGTAACGGGCCACGCGGCCGATCGTGGTGACACTCACACCGGTCCGGTCGTGGATCTGGCGATAGGGCAGTCCGCGGTCCAGGAGTTCCGCAACCAGCCATCGGTCTTTCAAAGCCTGCAGTTCGGCAGGCGTGCACAGGTCGACAAGAAACGCGCGGACTTCCTGGACGTCGCGCAGGCTCAGGAGTGCGCGAAACAACGCTTGTTCTGCGGCTTCCTCATCGCGCGGGGCGAGGATCCGATGCTCTTTCACGGTCGTTCCAATGTACTAGCGTGTTAGTACATTAATACAACGAGGGACCTGTTTGCAATGAGGAATTGGGGATAATTTCGTCACTGCGCCGTAATGCCCTGCAGCACGGCGTCGCCCATGGCGCGAGTGCTGATGGGCGTGCGGCCCGGAAGGGCGATGTCGGCAGTCCGCTGGCCGGCAGTGATGGCGGCATACACCGCCGTTTCCACCTGACTGGCCTGCGCCTCGAGGCCCAGGGAGTGCCGGAGCATCAGCGCAACACTCAGGATCGTGCCGCACGGGTTGGCCTTGCCCTGGCCCGCGATGTCGGGAGCAGACCCGTGGATGGGCTCGTAGAGTCCGCGGCTGTCGTCTCCCAGGGCGGCCGACGGCAACATGCCCAGCGAGCCAGTCAGCATGGACGCCTCGTCGGTCAGGATGTCGCCGAACATGTTTTCGGTGACGAGGACGTCGAATTCCGCAGCCCTGGAAAGCAGGTGCATCGCTGCCGCGTCCACCAGGAGGTGTTCCACCTGGATCGCGGGGAATTCCCGGGGAAAGAGCTCGGCGGCGATGGAGCGCCATAGCCGGGACGTGTCGAGAACATTGGCCTTGTCCACCGACGTGACCTTCCGCCGCCGCTGCAGGGCAAGCCGGCCGGCCATGCGGAGAACACGCTCGATCTCGGTCCGGGAATAGGTACAGACGTCGCTGGCGGAATCGGCGGTACGTTCTCTACGGCCAAAATAGATACCACCGGTGAGTTCACGGACTACAAGGATATCCACGCCAGACAGGTGCTGGTCTTTGAGCGGGGAGGAGGCGTAGAGGGACGGGTGCGTAACGACCGGCCGCAGATTGGCGTAAACGCCCATGGCGGCCCGCATGGCGAGCAGGCCCTGCTCGGGCCGGACGGATGCGTCCGGACTGCTCCACTTCGGGCCGCCCACCGCACCGAGCAACACCGCATCGGCCTCGGCGCAGAGCTTGCGGGTAGCGTCAGGGAACGCGGAACCGGTGGCGTCAATCGCTGCGCCGCCGATCAGGCCCTGGCGGAACTCGAACCGGTGGCCGTTACGACGACCAAGCGCCTGCAGGACCCTTACGGCTTCGGTTGTTACCTCGGGGCCAATGCCGTCGCCCGGCAGGACGCCAATCAGGGCTTCCACGGGCGCGATTCTTCGAAGCGGCCAATCGCATCCGCCTGCTTCAGGAGATAGCCCAGCTGGTCGACGCCGTTCAGCAGGCAGTAGCGGGAAAACCCGTCAATCGGGAACGACACGGAACGGCCATCCGGCAACTGCAATGTGCACGACTCCAGGTCCACCGTGACTGCAACGCCCGGGTTCTCGATAAGCCAGCCATGGGTGACCTTGTCCACAATGACCGGCAGCAGCCCGTTCTTCAGCGAATTGCCCCGGAAGATATCGGCGATCTCAGTGCTGATGACGGCGCGGATTCCGAAGTCCAGCAAGGCCCAGGGTGCGTGCTCCCGGGACGATCCACAGCCGAAGTTCCTGCCAGCCACCAGAACCGCGCAACCCGCGGCTTCCGGGCGATTGAGCGGGAAGTCGGGTTTCGGATGGCCGGCGGCGTCGTAGCGCCAGTCGGCAAACAGCGCCTTGCCCAGGCCCTTGCGTGTTGTCGTCGTGAGAAACCGGGCCGGAATGATCTGGTCGGTGTCCGTATCGGACTGCGGCATGACCACGGTCCGCGAGTTAACGAGGGTAATTTTTTCCATGGTTCTTTCCTCAGTGGGGCAGCAGCGGCCGTGGGTCGGCAATGCGGCCGGCAATCGCCGACGCCGCAGCGGTCAGCGGGCTTGCGAGCACGGTCCTCGCACCGATGCCCTGGCGGCCCTCGAAATTCCGGTTGCTGGTACTGACGCAGAGCTCGCCGCGAGCGGTCACGTCCCCATTCATGCCCAGGCACATCGAGCAGCCGGCTTCACGCCACTCAGCCCCCGCCGCCCGAAAGACTTCATCGAGCCCCTCTTGCTCGGCGGCTCGCTTTACCTGCTCTGATCCGGGAACGACCAGCATGCGGACCGACGAGGCGACCTTGCGCCCGCGCAGAATCCCGGCGGCCTCCCGGAGGTCGGATAGCCGGGCGTTGGTACAACTACCGATGAACACCACGTTGACCGGCATGCCGAGCATGGGCCGGTTCTCCGTGACCCCCATGTAGGCCAGGGCCTTGCGGAAGCTCTCGTCGGTGGCGGAGGGTACCGGGTCGGCGATCGGCACGACCATGCCGGGGTTTGTGCCAAAGGTCACCATCGGTGTGATCGCGCTGGCATCAATTGAGACTTCGCGGTCAAACCGGGCGTCGGCGTCGGACGGCAGCGTTCTCCAGCGGGCAACCGCGGCGTCCCAGGCCGGGCCACTCGGTGCCATCGGCCTGCCTTTCAGGTACTGAAAGGTGGTGTCATCGGGTGCGATCATACCGGCGCGCGCGCCGGCCTCAATCGACATGTTGCAGATCGTCATGCGCTGTTCCATGCCAAGTGCGCGAATGGCGCTGCCGCGGTACTCGATGACATGGCCGGTGCCGCCGTCGACACCGATCCGGCCGACGATGGCAAGAATGAGGTCCTTGGCCGTGACGCCGGCGCCAAGCTTGCCGTCGACCGTGATCGCAAGGGTTTTTGGCCGCCGCTGCAGCAGGCACTGCGATGCCAGGACATGGCCAACCTCAGTCGTGCCGATGCCGAACGCGAGGGCGCCGAATGCCCCGTGCGTACTCGTGTGACTGTCGCCGCAGACGATCGTCTTGCCCGGCTGCGTGACGCCAAGTTCGGGGCCGATGATGTGTACGATGCCGCGTGACTCGCTGCCAAAGCCCAGCAATTCGACACCAAATTCCCGGCAGTTGGCGATCATGACGCGGATCTGGGCCGCCGCCGCGGGTTCCGAGACGATGTCCAGATCCTTGAGCGATGCCACCGGAACCGTCGGGGTCGAGTGGTCGAGCGTGGCCAGGGTCAGGTCCGGCCGGCGAACGCCCAAGCCCTTGGAGCGCAGCACGGTGAACGCTTCCGGCGACGTCACCTCGTGCGTCAGGTGCAGGTCGACATACAGCACCGCAGGGGTGTCGGCGGACTCGGGGACCACAATGTGGTCGTCCCATATTTTCTGGAAAAGTGATTTTCCGCTCATATCAGATCTTCCTGGCAGGGATCACGGTGGACGAATGTGGGTAATAGATGACTAACCGGCAGCCCGTTTGCCCGTGGCATTCGCATCTAGAGGCTCGAGCCAGCCCCAGCGGTCGGTCGTCTTGCCGCTGAACAGGCCAAAAAATGCGTCCTGCAGCGCCTTCGTGATGGGGCCGCGTGCCCCATTGCCCACCGGGATGCGGTCAACCGAACGGACGGGAGTGATTTCGGCAGCCGTACCGGTGAGGAAAATCTCGTCGGCGATATACATCATTTCCCGGGGCAGAGTCTGCTCGCGAACCTCGATACCCTGGTCCCGAGCCAGGATCATGACGCTGTCGCGCGTAATGCCCTGGAGGATGGAGGCGGCGGCGCCCGGCGTGATCAACACCCCGTCACGAATCAGGAAGAGGTTTTCGCCGGCACCCTCGCTGACCGTTCCGTCGGCAGCCAGCGCGATGCCCTCCGCAAAGCCACGATCGCGGGCCTCAAAGCCGACGAGGGTACTGGAGAGGTAATTGCCACCCGCCTTCGCAAGGGCCGGAATCGTGTTGGGTGCAACCCGCTGCCATGACGAGACACAGACGTCCACCCCGTTTTCCAGGGCTTCTGGACCGAGGTATGCGCCCCATTCCCAGGCGGCTATTGCCAATTCAACCGGGTGGCCAGCCTTCGGCACCACCCCAACGTCGCCATAACCCCGGTACGCGAGCGGACGGATATAGGCGCTCTTCAAGCCGTTGCGCAGTACGACTTCCTTGCAGGCGGCATCGATCTCGGCCGCTGACCAGGGAATTTCAATGCGGTGGATCTTTGCTGAGTCCTGCAGCCGCCGCGTGTGGGCCTTCAGCCTGAAAATCTGCGGTCCCGTCGGCGTGGCGTATGCCCGCAGCCCCTCGAACACCGACGACCCGTAGTGCAGGGCGTGGCTCAGGACGTGCACCGTGGCACTCTCCCAGGGAACGAGCTTGCCGTTATGCCAGATCCATTCAGTGGTCTTGATGGCCATTCGCTAGGTCCTAAAGGTTACAGGCGGACGACATTGTCGCCGGTGGCGCCGGCAAGTGCAGACCGACTGGCTGCTTGCCGACTCACGCGATTGATGACGTCCAGGTAGGCCAGGGCACCCGCCTCGATAATGTCGGTGCTGACGCCGTGGCCTCGGTGACTTTGCCCATTATAGTCGACAGTGACAGTGACCTCTCCCTGGGCATCCTCGCCCATGGTCACACTACGGACCTCGAAATTCTTCAGATCGAGGTTGACGCCGGTGGCGCGTTCCAGCGCCTTGAATGCCGCTTCCACCGGCCCGTCGCCGACAGACGCCTCGTCAACGACCCGACCGTCGGCATGACGGAGGCGGACAGCGGCAGCCGCAATGGCGCCGGTACCCGCCGAGATGTGCAGTTCGTCCATTGTCCAGGGACCTTCCCCGCCGGACTCCGCATTCATGATGAGGGCCTCGATGTCGCCATCGAACAGCTCCTTTTTACGGTCCGCCAGCTTCTTGAATTCGGCGAAGGCCGCATTGAGTTCCTCATCCCCAAGGCTGAATCCCAGTTCGCGCACGCGCTCTCGGAAGGCGTGGCGGCCACTGTGTTTGCCAAGGACGAGGTTGGACCTGCTGATGCCCACGTCTTCCGGATTCATGATTTCGTAGGTGGCGGCGTTTTTCAGCATGCCATCCTGATGAATGCCGGATTCGTGCGCAAAGGCATTCTCCCCGACGACGGCCTTATTGCGGGGTACGTGCATGCCGGTGATGCTCGCTACAAGCCGGCTGGTGGGATACAGCTTTCGAGTATCGATGCCAGTGCGGAGGGCGTAGTGATTAGCCCGGGTGCGCAGCGCCATGACGACTTCCTCGAGTGAGCAGTTGCCAGCGCGCTCGCCGATGCCGTTTATCGTGCATTCGACCTGACGGGCACCCGCGGAAACGGCGGCGAGGCTGTTCGCGACCGCCATTCCGAGATCGTCATGGCAGTGGACACTCAGCACCACCTTGTCGATCCCGGGCACGCTTCTCCTGAGGTAGGAAAAAAGTCCGGCGAACTCTTCCGGCACGGTATAGCCGAGGGTGTCCGGGACATTGATAGTGGTGGCGCCGGCCTCGATGACCGCGGCGACAACCTCCGCAAGGAAAGCTGGCTCTGTCCGCGATGCATCTTCTGCAGAGAATTCGACGTCATCGGCATGCACCCGGGCCAGCCGCACGCCTTCAACGGCCCGGCGGACGATCTCTTCCTTTGCCATATTCAGCTTGAAGGTACGATGAATTTCGCTGGTCGCGAGGAAGACGTGGATCCGCTTGCGCGTCGCCGGTTGCAACGCCGCCGCAGCGCGCTCGATGTCCTGAGGATGGCAACGAGCCAGACTGCAGATCACCGGCCCGCTGATTTCCGTGGCAATGGCCTGAACGGAATCGAAATCCCCGGGAGAAGCGGCGGCAAAGCCGGCCTCAATCACATCGACCTGCAAGTCCCGCAGCGCCGAGGCGATGCGCAGCTTCTCGGCCAGCGTCATGCTGCAGCCCGGTGCCTGCTCCCCGTCTCGCAGGGTGGTGTCGAAAATCAGGACCCGATCGTGCTGCTGGCTGCTCATGGCACGCCTCCCGCAAATTGAAGCAAAAAAAAACCCCGTCACCTTGCGGGTGCGGGGTCATCGGTGGCTCGTGAAAAAATCAGCCGTTCGAATGCCCGCCCCTATACGGTCGCCAGGTTCCGGAGGGGCAGCAGGAAGGGGATCAACTTCATGAGCCCAATGGTCAGTGAACCCGCCTGGGTTGTCAACCGCGAATAGCCGGCCTCCGTGCTATTCTCGCGCCGTTTGCGGGGCCCGTCGGATCCCGGATTTTTTGCCCTGGATACCCATGCCCCGAGTCATTTATCACGAAGTGGACGGCCGACGGGTCGAGGCGGATGTGGCTACCGGCAACTCGGTCATGGAGGGGGCGCTGGACAACGCCGTTGCCGGGATCCTCGCGGACTGTGGCGGGGCGTGTGCGTGCGCGACGTGCCACGCCTATGTGTCGGACAGCTGGCTCCCGCGCCTGAAGCCCATGGAGGACATGGAAGACGCCATGCTCGACACGGCCGTCGACCGCCGTCCTGCCAGCCGACTGCTGTGCCAGATCGAGTTGACGCCGGACCTTGATGGGCTGGAGGTCTACGTGGCCCCGAACGAGGCGTGAAAATCTGATGCGGCTGGTAACACTGGACAGCAGGGAAGTGGGCGGCCGACCCGGCGTCAGCCTGCCATCGGGCGAGATCCTGGACCTCGCCGCATCGCCGTCCGGGTTGACCGCAGCCCAGTGGCGACCGCAATCGGTAATCAGCGTTCTCGCGGAAGGCGAGGAGGGCGCTGCACGGGTGGCACGTCTGATTGCGGACTCTGCTGCGGCATCCGAGGACCAGCGCCAGGACTGGCGTCGGGCGGGACGGTTGCTTCCGGCAGCGGGAACCCGGTTAATGCCGCCCATCCGGCGCCCCGGCTTGCTGCTGATGGTAACGGACCGCAACGACGACCGGATTGCCACCTACGTCAAGAATCCCAATTCGGCTATCGGCCCGGACGCTACGATTCCGCGCCCCACCGGCGAGGATCAACAACTCTACCTGCTGGGCATGATCGGACTGGTGCTTGGCAAGCCCCTGTTTCGTGCCACCGAAGCTCAGGCAGGCCGCGCCATAGCGGCCGTGACGCTGGTTGCTGACCTGGGCACCCGGCGTCTGGCCGGTAGCCGGGCCGGTAGCGTGGACGACGGTCGCGCTGATGCCCGGCAATTCCCGGGCGCCTGCGTCCTAGGTCCTGCCCTGGTGACGCTCGACGAATTGGCCGGTGAGGCCACGTGGAATATTACCGTCCGTGTGAATGGCCGGCTGGTGGCTCCCGGCATTTCCGACCTGAATCCCAGCCGCGGGGCCGCGTTGCTCGCCAGCCTTTCTAACCGGTACGCGTTCCGGCCCGGTGATGTCGTGGCGCTGCCTGCCGGTATCGGGGAGTTTGAGCTTCCAGTCGCGAGCCACGCCACCCTTGCGCTTGGAAATATCCTCGAACTAGGTTTTTCGATCGGCGGATGACCGTTCGTGTCCAGTCGAACACTGAATCTGGACGAAAGACTTTACGAATACCTGCAACGGGTTTCCGTGCGGGAACCAGCGGTGCTGGAACAGCTCCGCCAGGAAACCGCCCGCCTGCCGATGGCCGTCATGCAGATCTCGCCGGAGCAGGGCCAGTTCATGGCCTTCCTCGTCAATCTCATCGGGGCCCGCCACTGCCTGGAGGTGGGGACGTTTACGGGGTACAGCGCGCTGGCCTGTGCCCTGGCACTGCCGGCCGATGGAGAACTGGTGGCGCTCGACATCAGTAAGGAGTGGACCGCCATCGCGCTGCGATATTGGGCACTGGCCGGAATGGCGGGCAAAGTCCGGCTCAAACTGGGCCCTGCCGGAGACTCGTTGCGGCAGCTTCGTCGCGATGGCCGTGACGGCACGTTTGACTTCATGTTCATCGATGCCGACAAGCCGGGCTACGCGGATTATGTGGAGCAGGGCTTCCACCTCGTGCGGACGGGCGGCCTGATCGCCATCGACAACGTGCTCTGGAGCGGCAAGGTGGCGGACCCGGAAGTGTCAGACGCGGATACCTCAGCGCTACGCGCACTTAACGCACGCTTGCACGCCGACTCACGCTTCGACGTGTCGATGCTGCCGCTCGGTGACGGCCTGACCCTGTTGCGCAAGCGACCCTGAGTGCGCCCTGATTTGGCAGCGCCGGTTGACGCAACCCGCGTCAGTCGCGATGGATGAGTTCCAGCAGTTCGCCGGCTGCACCCCGGACGCACGCGACGCCTTTGGCGCCCGCATAGGGAAGGCCGTTGTCCGGAGGTGCCGCGTAGCCGGGGCCTGAAGGGCCGTTCGTTGCCGACGTGAGGAAACTTACCATCGCTATTCCGGCCGGCAATTCGGTAGGCAGCTCCGGCAGCGGCCGTGCAGCCGCCGGCATCTCATCCGCCTCTATATAGCAGCGCCCACGCAGCGGCAGCGCCGCGAGGCGAAAGCGGTGCTCGCGGGACAGCCCGAATTCGAGCGCCATCGTCTGGACGCGTGATTCCATCGCCGGCGATTCGGGAACGCCAAACGTGCGCTGGAAATATCCCTGCATGTCTGCGAGGGATTGCCCGCCGACAATGACAATGAAGGTCCGGTCCACAGTGCACCGTGCAGGCGGCGATTCAAGACCCGGAACCGGCTTCTTGAACTCCGTCAGATAGAGGATCTCGCCCCCGGGACCCCGGATCTGCATCGCGCGGATATCCGGGCAGAACGACAAGTCGAGGGGCGGGGCCACGATCTCAAAGGGGGAATTACTGAGTCGTTCCGCCAGCGGATCCACCCGGTCGACGATCAGCTCGGCCGCATGCCACCCGTGCCGCGTGAAGGCGCGGTAACCGGGATCCGCCGGCAGCTCAATGAATCTGAAGACGAAGTCGTTGGCCGACTCCGGCGCCATGAGTAACGACGGCGCGCCGGCGAGGCTGGGTATCCCCCAAAGCGCTGCCTGAGGTGGGCTGATGGCGGCGCGACCCACGGCGCGATAGTGAAGATACCCGCTGTAGGCGGCTTCGGTTGCCGCAAGGGACGGCGTCCGGACGGTTACGCACGCGATCGGACCCAGGCGGTTGGTGGCGGAACTCAGATGACGCCTCGTGCCCGCAGGTCGGTGATCCGGCCGGAATCAAAGCCAAGGAGGCTGCGGTAGATCTCTTCGGAGTGCTGTCCAAGTTCGGGGGCCGGCGAATGAATCACGCCGGGTGTACGGGACAGCTTGGGGGCCACATTCTGCATGCGCAATTCGCCGAACTTCGGATGCAGTGTCTTGACGATTGCTTCGCGTGCGCGGAAGTGCGCGTCTTCCAGCATTTCCGGTGTGCGGTAGATCTTTCCCGAGGGGATGCCGAATTTCTCCATCAACTCCTCGAGCGGGCCGGCATCGATGGTGCGGGTCCAGTCGGCAATCAGGTCATCCAGTTCCTTCTGACGGGCGCCCCTGGCCGTGTGCGTGGCGTAGCGTTCGTCTTTGGACAGCTCCGGTTTGCCCATGGCCTCTGCCAGCCTGCCGAACACGGTGTCCTGGTTGGCGGCGATGAGGATCATGCCTCCGTCGCGGGTCGGGTACACGTTGGACGGAGCAACATTGGGGAGAATGGCCCCCGTCCGTTCCCGGACGTACCCGGTCTTGTCGTATTCGGTGATCAGGGACTCCATCATGTTGAGCACGGCTTCGTATATCGCGGAGTCGACGACCTGACCCTGACCGGTCCGCTCGCGGTAGTAGAGGGCGGACAGCGCCCCCACGCAGGCGAAGGTGGCCGCCAGCGAGTCGCCGATGCTGATCCCCATCCTGCTCGGCGGCGTTGCCGGATCGCCGCAGACGTAGCGGAGCCCGCCCATCGCTTCACCAACGGCACCGAAGCCGGCGCGCTTCGCGTAGGGGCCGGTTTGCCCGAACCCGGATACCCGGATCATGATGAGGCGGGGATTAATTTTTTGCAGTTCGGCATAAGACAGGTTCCAGCGCTCGAGCGTGCCGGGACGGAAGTTCTCGAGCAGGAAATCGGCCTTGGCGATCAGATCCCGGGCGATGGCCTGGCCTTCAGCCTCCCGCAGGTTCAATGTCACGGACTTCTTGTTGCGGGCCACCACGGGCCACCACAGCGACATGCCATGCGCCTTTTCCCGGCCCCATTCCCGCATGGGGTCTCCCTGGCCCGGGGGTTCCAGCTTTATGACCTCGGCGCCAAAGTCACCGAGTAGCTGACCGCAAAACGGCCCGGCCAGCAGGGTGCCCATTTCGATCAGGCGTAGGCCCGCCAGCGGACCGTTGCCCTGTGGTTGTTCGTTTGCCATCCCAAAGCCCTGTCAGAGAGGTCGAAAATCGCGTTGCGCGGTGCAGTCTTCGGGCCCCGGATGGGCCATCGGCCTGGTGTCTTCTTGTAACGCTGACTGCGCCGTATAGAATACCGCTTTTCACGCTTCCTGTAAGGCCATGAGCCAGCCACCGCGCAACGTATCGATCATCGAAGTCGGCCCTCGCGACGGTCTCCAGAGCGAGCCCGAAATCCTGCCGACGGCAACGAAAATCGAGTTCATCCGGCGCGCGGTTGATGCGGGTATCCGGCGCCTTGAGGTGACCAGCTTCGTCCACCCGAAGCGCGTACCCCAGATGGCGGATGCGGAAGAGGTCATTCGCGGCCTCCCACGCCCGGATGGCGTGATCTATATCGGCCTCGTTCTCAACCGGAAGGGCTTCGAGCGCGCCCAGGCAACGGGCATCCATGAGATCGGGATGGCCGTGGTGGCGAGCGACACCTACAACCAGAGAAATCAGGGCGTACCGACGGCGGAGTCGGTCAAGGCCTGGGTGGACATCGCGAAGGCGGCGAAGGCGGCCGGAATTCGCGCCAACGTGATGATCTCGTCAGCGTTCGGCTGTCCGTTCGAGGGCGAAGTGCCCGTGAGTCGGGTTCTGGAGCTGGTCGAGCAAGTGATGGAGGGTGATCCTGTCGAACTGGGGCTGGCCGACAGCATCGGCGTTGGCGTTCCGTCCCAGGTCCGCGATCTCATCGGAGCCGTTCGGGCGAAAGCGCCGGGCGTTCCCCTTCGCTGCCACTTTCACAACACCCGGAACACGGGAATCGCCAATGCCCAGGCAGCCCTCGATGCCGGTGTCGCCTCACTTGATGCCAGCATCGGTGGCATCGGTGGATGCCCGTTTGCGCCGGCGGCAACCGGCAATATCCCGACGGATGATCTTCTGTACATGCTCGACCGTTCCGGCGTCCAGACGGGCGTGTCTCTGGACCGGATCATTGCGACAAGTCACTGGCTGATCGAACAACTCGGCAGGGGCACGCCCGCAATGCTGCCGAAGGCCGGAATCTTTCCGCAGATTGCGGAAATCAATCGCGCCCGGCTCGCGAACTAACGCCGGCAGGGCAGCGAAGAGCAACAAATGGCACCACCCGCGCTGGCGCGAACTGGCCCGGGCAAATTATCCAACTGGTTGTCGCGGCACGATCTGTCGCGGTCCCGAAGCTGATTACTGGAACATCTGAGAGGCCTATATGAGTTACCGACTAGGGGTTGACGTTGGCGGCACGTTTACGGACCTGCTGCTCATTGACGAGCAGAATGGAGACGTATTCACGGCCAAGGTGCCCAGTACCCCGCACGATTCTTCCGTCGGCGTACTGAGCGGAATCGAGAAGGTGTGCAAGAACGCAGGCATCGATCCCAACAAGATCACGCACTTCATGCACGGGACCACGGTGGCCACGAACACGGTGCTGACGGGGTCCGGCGCCAAGGTGGGCCTGGTGACAACCAAGGGCTATCGCCAGGTGCTGCAGATAGCGCGCTCCTTTGTTCCTGGCGGACTCGGTGGCTGGGTCATCTATAACAAGAGCCTGCCGATCGCGCCTCTCGCCCTCACCATCGAGGCCGACGAGCGCATCGGCGCCCGCGGCGAAGTGGTGCGCAAACTCGATGAGGCCAAGCTGCGGCGTGACCTGAAGGCGCTCGGCAAGAAGGGCATCGAGGCACTGACCATCTCGCTGATCAATTCCTTCGCCAATGGGAATCACGAGGTGCAGGTCGCCAGGATCGCCAAGGAAGTAATGCCCAACATCCCGATCTCCCTCTCGTCGGAGATCGTTCCGGAGATGCAGGAATACGAGCGCACCATCACGACGGTTGCCAACTCATACGTTCGTCCCAAAGTTGAAACATACGTCCGCAACCTTCACCGGCAACTGCAGAAGACCATGAGCAAGGTCCAGCTGCACATCCTCCGGTCCGACGGCGGACTGGCCTCTGCGAAGGCCGCGGAAGCGTTTCCAGTGAACCTGCTGATGAGCGGACCTGCTGGCGGCGTCTCCGGTGCGGTCTGGGTAGCCCAGCAGGCGGGCTTCAAGAACCTGCTGACGTTCGACATGGGTGGCACTTCCACGGACGTGTGCCTGGTCGAGAACGGCAAGGCCCAGCTGCGGCGTGAAACCACGGTCGGCGACGTCGTTGTACGCGCGTCGTCGTTGGACGTCCGAACGGTCGGTGCGGGTGGCGGTTCCATTGCCAAGGTTCCCGAGTTGACCAAGGCCCTGCGGGTGGGTCCGGAAAGTGCGGGTGCTGTTCCGGGACCGGCCGCTTACAATCGTGGTGGAACTCTACCCACGGTGACCGACGCCAACGTCGTTCTCGGCTACCTGCCAAGCGGCGAAGTGCGGCTGGGCGGCGATATGAAGTTGCGCCGCGACCTCTCAGAGAAGGCGGTCCAGTCCGTCGCCGCCGCACTCAACCTCGGCATCAAGCAGGCCGCAGCGGGCATCATCGATATCGTCAACGAGAACATGTACGGCGCACTGCGACTGGTGTCCGTGGAGAAGGGCTACGACCCGCGCGACTTCGCGCTGATTGCTTTCGGCGGCGCTGGCCCCTTGCACGCCAATGCTCTCGGCAAACTCATGAATTCCTGGCCAGTCATCATTCCGCCCGGGCCGGGCGTGCTTTGCGCCTACGGTGACGCCACCACACGCGTGCGCGACGAGGCTTCCCGGACGTTCATCCGGCGCTTCAAAGAGACCACCACGAAGGAGGTCTCAAAGATCTTTCGCGCCCTGGCCGGGGACGCCTCGAAGACCCTGGACAGCGAAGGAATTCCCAAAGCGGACCAGTCTGCGAGCTACCAGGTTGATATCCGGTACCACGGCCAGGGGCTCCTTCTCACCGTGGACTTTGAGATCGACGAATTCGACCAGCGCGGTCTGGATGTGATCGGCGAACGATTTGACGAAATGCATCGCCAGTTGTTCACGTTCGCCCTGCCGCTGGACAAGGAACTTGTAAACCTGCGTGCCGTAGCCCAGGGCAAACCCACCAACGTTCGGGCGAATCGCGTGGAGAAGGGTGGGGAAAGCCCGTCGGCAGCGGTCTCGGCCAAGCTGACCCTGTTTGTCGAAGGCAAGGACCAGGACGCTACGCTTTACGACCGGTCCAAGCTGAAGTCGGGAAACATCGTCAAAGGCCCGGCCATCGTGCTCGAGATGGACTCCACCACGTTGATCCTTCCTGGCCACAACGGGAAGGTGGACGACTGGGGCAACATTCTTATCACCCCGGCCGCCTGATGTACCCAGTCCACGGCAGCGCCAGCCACAGAATTCAGGAGTAACGAAATGCCAGCCAAGATTGTCGAGACACGCCCCCGCCCCTTCAAGCGGCTCAAGATCGATCCCATCACCCTCGATATCATCGAGAACGCCATGCTGAATGCGCGTTACGAGATGGACACGGTGCTCTTCCGTACCGCCATGTCGCCGGGCATCCGGGAGCAGCACGATGAGTTCCCGATGATCGCCAATCTCGACGGCAAGATGGTCGTCGGGCAGTTCGGCAGCTTTATCTACGGGTTCAAGGCCGCGTACAACGGAACGATTGAAGAGGGCGACATGTTCCTCACGACCGATCCGTACACCTGTAATGGCGCCGTCAGCCACTCGAACGACTGGCTGCTGCTGCGGCCCATCTTCAAGGACGGTCGTCTAATCTCCTACGCGGCAATGTTCGGCCATATGACCGACATCGGCGGCAAGGTGCCGGGCAGTCTGCCCACGGACGCCCAGTCGATCTTCGAGGAAGGCATTCGCGTTCCCCCGACCAAGATCTTCAAGAACGACGTGCTGCAGGAGGAGATCCTCGAAATCATCCTGCACAACTGCCGCATGCCGCAGTGGAACCGCAGCGACTTCTACGCGATCGTGGCGGCAATCCGGACTGCTGAGAAGCGTGTCATCGAGATGTCCACCCGCTTTGGCGACGACACCTTCTATTCCGCCCTGGAAGACCTGCTCGACCGCAACAAGCGGGCCATGAGCAAGCTCATCACCGCGGCCGTGCCGACCAAGAAGCAGTACTTCGAGGACTACCTCTGCGACGACGGCATGGGAATGGGTCCCTACAAGATCAAGTGCGCGATGTGGCGCGAGGGTGAAAAGGTCATCTTCGATTTCGAAGGCACCGACCCGCAGTCAACCGGTTCCGTGAACTTCTACCTCAATGAAGAGATGTTCAAGATGTTCTGCGGTGTCTACATGATCATGGTCTTTGACCCTCAGATCATGTTCAACGACGGCTTTTACGATCTCATGGAAGTGCATATACCGGAGGGCTCGCTGCTCAAGCCCAGGTTTCCGGCAGCGCTCTCCTGTCGTACGCACGCTCTCGGCCGTATCTTCGATATCCTCGGCGGCCTGTTGGGTCAGGGCAATCCCGACTTCCTGTGCGCTGCCGGATTCTCCGACAGCCCGCACTTCATGTACTCGGGGTATCGCAAGACGGGCGAGTGGTATCAGCTTTACAGCATTGGATTCGGCGGCATTCCCGGCAAGCCCTTTGGCGACGGACCCGATGGGCACTCTCTGTGGCCCAGCTTTACCAATGTCCCCAATGAGTTCCTGGAGAGCTACTTCCCCCTGCGGATCGAGGCGTACGAGACGCTGGCGGACTCCGGAGGAGCGGGTCTTCACAGGGGCGGCAATGCCCTTCGCGTGGGATATCGCTTCCTCGAGCCCGGCCAGATCTCGATTCACGACGACCGCTGGCTGACTTTCCCCTGGGGCGTCAATGGCGGGCTGCCCGGGGCCCGTAGCCGGAAGATCATGATTCGCAAGAATGGCAAAAAGGAATTGTTGCCCTCCAAGTGTGATCGCGTTGTTGTGGCTGAAGGTGACCTGCTGTATTTCGACACCTGGGGCGGCGGCGGCTGGGGCGATCCCCTCAAGCGGCCGGTGGAGAAGGTTTCCTTCGACGTGGATGCGGGCCTGGTCTCCCGCGTAGGCGCGAAGCGGTACGGCGTCGTGATCAAGCCCAATGGCACTGTCGATGAGAAGGCAACAACCACGTTGCGTTCGAAGATGGCGAAGAAGCGGGGCAAGACCAAGCTCTTCGACTTCGGCGGAACGATCCCCGAGCTCAAGAAAGCGTGCAAGAAGGAGACCGGAATGGAACCACCTATGACGCCGGTATTCCAGACCTGGGCCAAGCCCCGCTCCGAGGCTGCCAAGGGCGGCGCCAGCAAGAAGTCCGCTCGAAAGGTTGCCTGACACGCCATTCAGGCGGCAGTCGCAATGAAATCGGGCCCGGGAGGACGTCAGTTCTTCCGGGCCCGCTCTTAATCCGGTGAGTATCCTCAGCCCTCGGCAGTGGGTGCGGGGTTGTCCGTGGCGATGGCGAGAGCCTGCATTTCGCTCTGGGACATAAAGTCCTCGCCGATGCGCTGGGCCGTCGCCAGAAGGCGGGGAATGAACCGCTGAATAGCTTCACCTTCCGGGACGGCCGTACTGGAGAACCGGATAGTGAGTGAGGCGAGCAAACGTTCCCCGGCCAGGATCGGTACCGAGAAACTCAATTCGTCCGACACCCGCCGGGACCGTCGCCAGGCTGCGTATCCGCGCTTCCGCGTTTCCGCGAGCAGGTCGTTGACCTTCTTGCGATTTGCCGCGGGCTGGTCCTCCGTCCGCTTGGACTTTGCCAACAGGTCGAGGAGGGCATCCCGCTGCTCTCTGGGGCACCAGGTCAGGTAAGCAATACCGGAGGCCGATTCGAGAATGGCCACCCGGAAGCCGGGGCCGCGCTTCTCAACCGCGAGTGGGCTGCGATGGTCCGTCGTCTGACGGATCAGCATCGTCGAACCAGACAGGGTCGCAATGGCAACGGGCCACACCAGTTCGTTACAGAGCTCGTACATGTAGGGTCGGGCAATCTGGGTTACCCATGCCTCGTCGTCGAAGCCGTCGGACAGGCCGCGCACCAGGATCGTCAGGCGATAGCGCTCGTCGCTGGCGGCACGATAGGCATAGCCCGCGTGACAAAGCGTCTCCAGGATGCGGTAGGTGGTCGTGCGGGGCAGGTCGATGGCCGTGGCAACCTCGGAAACCGTGGCCCCGTTTTGCTGGTTGAGGACATGCAGTACCTCGAGGCCGCGAAGCAGCGCGCGAATAGGACGGGTTGAAGTCATGGAAGTTTCAGCATCCTGAGCTGTCCGGCAGGCGGTCGATGTTAGTCAACGCCCCAGCCGCTGCCAAGGCCACCGCTGAATTGTTACAGACCGTTACGAATGGCGGTTAGCATAGCGCTGACATGCAGCGCGACGGTCGCGCGCGCCACACAACCCGGGACCATGGTCATGAGCGAGCCGCTGAGAGCCGGACGACAGGACAACTTCGCGACACTGCTTGGCGTCCTCATCTTCGCCATCTTCAGCTACCTCTTTTACGACACGGTAGCCATCCCGACCACACCCCTCGATCCCCCCGATGCCAGACTGGTCCTGCGGGCATTTCACTACACGCTCGGTATTTCCGTCTGGGCACTGGTGGCCGTTCGACTGTACTGGTGGTGGCGCGCGCCGAGACCCGCGCCACCTGCGGGCCTGCCGCCCCCGGCCTTCGCCTTCAGCCGGGCAATACTCCTTGCGCTGTATCTGACCTTTTTCGTAACGGCGATGATTGGCGCGGTTTATGCCTACGCTGATGGCCAGCCGGTGTCTTTCTATGGGGTTCACCTGCCCACGTTGATTCAGGAGAGCTATGCCTTGCGCGCCTTCGGTGGCTATTTCCACAGTGCCTTCGGGTTCTATTACCTTGGCGTGGCTGCGCTCTGGGTCCTGGTCGGCCTTTACCACCACGTCCGGTACCGGGCGGGCCTGTTGCGGCTACTGCCGGGGTCACGCGTATGACGACGGTGTCGCCGGTTCGACACGCACTCCACGCCGGAATTTTGCTGGCCCTGCTGGGCTTGGCTTCCTACCTGCCGTTCCAGGTCTTTGGTGTGATTCCGTTCACCCGCACTTACGCGGTTTCCCCGGCCGAGAAGGCCAGGCTGCTGGAGGGGCTCGATCTGCCGGACTACTACGCCCAGCCGGTTGCGCCGCTCTCGGTGGACGAACAGCAACTACAGGCGCGTGACTTCCTCTGGTGCCGGTTCTGTCACACGCTCAACGCGGGCGAGGCGCACCGAGTGGGGCCCAATCTGCACCGGATCGTCGGCCAGCCCGCGGGAACCGTTACGGACTTCGCCTATTCCAGTGGCTTCCTCAAGGCCCGGGATAATGGCGTCGTCTGGACCCCGGAGACGCTGGATTCCTTCCTGTCCGATCCGCACAACTACGTCCCCGGAAATCGCATGCGCTTTGCGCCCATTGCCGACCCGGAACAGCGTCGCCGCGTCATCGCGCGTCTGATCGAAGCCACCCGATGAGTGGCAGACCCGCCGGTACCGTTCTGGTCACGGGCGCCAATCGAGGCCTTGGGCTGGAATACAGCCGACAGCTGGCAACGGCGGGCTGGAAAGTACTGGCCGGTACCCGCCAGCCCGAGCGTTCCGCCGACCTGCACGCACTGGCCAGTGCACATCCGGACCGTATTCGCGTCCTTCGCCTCGACGTGGTCAGCGCCGCGGACATCGAGGCCGTGGCCAACGAACTGCACGGCATGCCCCTCGACATGCTGATCAACAACGCCGGCACCTTTGGCCCCGAGGGTTCTCAAGGTGGAATGCGATACCAGGGCCTGGCGCACATGGACTACGGCGTCTGGCGGGACATCCTCGAGGTCAACCTGCTGGCACCCTTCCGGATCACGGTTGCCCTGGCCCAGAGCCTGCGTCTGGCAACACGCCCCGTGGTCATCATGCTGTCGAGTGACCTGGGTTCCATCGGCAACAATCGCATGGGGCATTCCCACGCCTACCGGTCCAGCAAGGCTGGGCTGAACATGCTCACCAAGGGAATCGCCAACGAATGGCGGGACCTTATCGTCGTGTCGATGGCTCCCGGCTGGTGCAAGACGGACCTCGGTGGGGCGGAAGCCGAGATCGATCCGGTCGATAGCGTGCGCGCGCAGATCGACACATTCGCCGGCCTTAATGCCGGCCACAGCGGTCAGTTCCTGGACCGCTTCGGGGCGCCGGTAGCCTGGTAGGGCGTCAGTAGATAACGGTTGTCGCCTTGGTCTTGAGGTAGGGATCGAGACCCTCCCGGCCAAATTCCCGCCCCCACCCGGACTGCTTGTTGCCGCCGAAGGGAATCGCTGGATCGACAGCGGCATGGCAATTGATGCTGACTTGGCCGGAATCGATCATCGCTGCCATCTTGTGCGCAACGGAAATGTCGCGAGTCCAGACGCTTCCGGAAAGACCATAGACGCCCTTGTTGGCCTCGTCGGCCACCGCCTGCAGGTCGGCATCACTGAATGACTGGGCGCACAGCACCGGCCCGAAGATTTCCTCCCGGGCAATCGGCATGTCCATGTTTGTCTTGCTGAAGAGAGTGGGCTGCATGAAGAACCCGGGACCTGGCAGCTCTTCGCCGCCGTACACCAGCTCGGCGCCCGATTTCCGGCCCGACGCCACGTAGCCCATGACTCGCTGGCGCTGCTCCGCGGAGATTAGCGGACCCAGGTCACTGTCAGGGCTCATGCCGGAGCCAATGCGGAATTTGCTCGCCATTTCGCCCACGCGGCTCACGACCTTGTCGTAGACATCCCGATGCACGAAGAGGCGCGTGCCGGCCATGCAGTTCTGGCCCTGGAGGAAGAACGCGCCGCGAGTCACGCCAGGAATGACGCGTTCCAGGTCTGCATCCGGAAACACGACCATGGGAGACTTGCCGCCCAGCTCAAGCGTGACGCGTTTCAGGTTGCCAGCGGCAGCGGTGATGATCTTCTTGCCAACTTCGGTCGAACCGGTAAAGGCGATTTTGTCCACGTCGGGGTGCGCGGCCAACGCGGCACCCGCCGACTCGCCATGGCCGGGCACGATGTTGACGACGCCGTCAGGAAAGCCCACGCGCTTGATCAGTTCACCAAGGAACAAGGCCGTCAGCGGCGTCTGCTCGGCGGGCTTCAGCACAATCGTGCAGCCCGCCGCCAGTGCCGGACCGAGCTTCAGCGTGGCCATGATCAATGGGGCGTTCCAGGGAATGATCGCGCCGACGACGCCAATGGGCTCGCGGCGCGTATAGGTGAGCGACTCGCCGTTGCGGACGCCACCGGGCGATACGGGGATGGTATCGCCGGTGATCTTGGTGGCCCAGCCGGCGTAGTAGCGCAGGAAGTCGCAGCCAAAGGAGGCGATGGAGTACTGGGCGACCATTAGCGGCATGCCGTTGTCCAGCGTCTCCAGTTCACTCGCCAGGGCGATGTTGGCCTCCAGCTCGTCGGCCAGCTTCCAGATGAGCTTTGTCCGGTCGTAGGACGTCAGTTTCGACCATTCGCCACGAAACGCCTTCCGGGCCGCCTGTACGGCGCGATCGATGTCGTCCTTGCCTCCACCGGCCACGGTTGCCAGTTTTGACTCGGTGGCGGGATCGAAGACATCAATGGTTTCGCCGGACCCCGACTTGACCCACTGGCCACCGATCAGCAGGCGGTGATCACGTGCAAGGAAGGCCCGGGCCTCCGGGCTGGCTGACAGGTTCTGGGCGGCGGCGCTCATGGATCTTCTCCCGGTGCGAGGCCGGGCAGCATAAGTCCCGCCGACGGGGGGAGGCAAGGCAGGCCTGCCCGCCCGGGGCCCGTGGGGATGACTGGGACGCCGGGGCCTGTACAATGCGGCGCCAACAAGCTTCACCCCCATTACACCAGCAAGAAAAAAGGGACACCACCATGGCGATCAAGATCGGCGATCGGCTGCCAGACGGAAAATTCGGGGTGATGACGAAAGACGGCCCCGGATCCATCTCGACCCAGGAGCTGTTTGGCGGCAAGAAGGTGGTGTTCTTCTCGGTTCCCGGCGCATTTACCCCCACGTGTTCCAACAGTCACCTGCCCGGTTACGTCAAGCACGCGGCGGAGATCAAGGCCAAGGGCGTCGATACCATTGCCTGCATGTCCGTGAACGACGTGTTCGTGATGGATGCCTGGGGCAAGGACCGGGGCGTTGGCGACAAGGTTGTCATGCTGGCCGACGGCAATGGCGAGTTCGCCACGGCACTGGGCCTTGAGCTGGATGCCAGCGGATTCGGCATGGGGCACCGCAGCCAGCGGTTCTCGATGGTGGTCCAAGACGGTGTCGTGAAGGAACTCAACGTGGAAGCACCGCGGGAATTCAAGGTCAGCACCGCAGAGTGCGTTCTCGGTCAGCTCTGACCGGTCACTGACCTCATAGACGTCCAGCCAGGAACAGCCCCATGGAAGAGACCCAGGTAGTCCATACGCTGCCGCTCGTTTACGCCACGTTCAAGTACCTTCACATTCTCCTGTTCGTGTACTGGCTGGGCGGGGACGCCGGGGTGTTCTACTCCAGCACGTTCGTCGTCAACAACAAGCTGTCAAAAGACGCGCGCCTTACAGCCTTCAAGATCTTCCTCAACCTGGACATGCTGCCCCGTTACTGCCTGGCGCTCATGCTGACGGTGGGTGGAATACTTGCCGAGTTTGTCGGGTACAAGCATCCCACCTGGCAGATGATTGGCATCGTTGCTCTCGGACCTGTCTGGGTCTGGGTGGTTCACATGGTGCACGCCAAGGAAGGCACGGAGTTTGGCAACGCGCTCGCCAAGGGCGACTACTGGTTTCGCTTCGTGATGATCTTTGCCTTGCCGGCTTCTGTGGCCTATCACTGGGTTACGGGGCCGCTGAAGCCCTTTCCCTGGATCGCCGCCAAGCTCCTGATCTTCTCCTTCCTGATTTTCTGCGGCTTCATGATCCGCAGAAACCTGCCGCCATTCATCGAGGGCTTCCGGATGATGGCTGGCCAGGGCGTGACACCCGAAAGTGACAGCAAGATGTACAACGGCCTGATGGCCTGCCGGCCCTACGTCTGGGCGATCTGGGCCGGGGTGGCGATTTCCGCCTTCCTCGGGGTCTGGAAACCCGGGATGTCGGCCTAGCGCGTCAGCCAGTACGTCACGCCCGCCATCGCCGAGGAGGCAGCGATAAGTCCGGCCACCGGAAGAAAATCGCCCGCATACAGAAGGCCGGCGAGCATGCTGAAGCTGCCGCTCAGCACCAGGGCCATGGAGCTCGACAGGCCGGCCGCCGTGCCAGCGATGTCCGGCCGGCAGTTAACGGCCCCGGCGACCGACAGCGGGGTCTGGATGCCGGCCGCAAACATGAGCAAGGTGAGCGGCACGAGCAGACCAGCGATGGTCACCCCCCAGGCCGCCACCGCACCCAGCAGCGATGCTCCGGAAAACATGATCAGTACGGTGCTGAGGCGCAATACCCGTCGCACGCCCAGGCGACTGGTCAGGCGGGCACCGCCGGCCGCACCCGCGACGTAGACGAGGCCCATGGCGCCCCAGAGGGCGCCAAAGTGCGCTGCATCGATCCCCAGCTGATTGTTGAAAACCACGGCCGCGACCGCCAGGAAGGCGAAGAAGCAGCCCTGCATGAACGCGTACATCAGCGTGTAGCCCATAAAGACCCGCGAACCGAGCAGTTGGCCGTAGCTGGTGGTCCAGTGTGCTCGCGCCGTGGTCGCCGCATCCGCCTGGCGCGTCTCGACAAGCCGCGCGGTCATGGCGATGGTAACCAGCAATCCCAGTACCGCACTGGCCGCAAAAACGGACTGCGGACCCGTCCAGGTACTGAGCAAACCACCGATCAGCGGGCCCACGACCGGCGCAATCCCCATGGCAGCCCCGATCCAACCGAGCGCGCGAACGGCGCCAAGCGCGTCATGGGTGTCCCTGACAATCGCGCGGGCTCCGACCGTACCCACGCTGACGCCCAGGGCCTGCAGGACCCGGCCAACGAGGAGTGCCGGAAATGTCGTGACGATCGCGCAGGCCACGCTGGCGACCGTGAACAGGACGAACCCTGCGAGGATGACGGGCCGCCGGCCGTAGTGGTCGCTCAGTGCGCCAGCCAGTGGCTGTCCGATTCCCAGGCCAAAGAGGTATGTCGCGATGAGGAATTGCGCCTGGCCCTGGCCGATGGCGTAGCGGTGCGCCAGGGCGCCCAGCGTCGGCACGACCACAATCATGCCGAAGGGCGACAGGGAACTCGCCAGACTAAGCAGCCACAGGGACGGAGTTGGCCTGGGTGTCAACGGAGCCGCTTCTCGATCTCGGGAATGATTTCGAAAAGGTCGCCCACGAGCCCGATATCCGCGATCTCGAAAATCGGGGCCTCGCCGTCCTTGTTGATTGCCACGATGGTTCCCGCATCCTTGATGCCAGTGAGGTGCTGGATGGCGCCGGAGATGCCGAAGGCCATGTAGAGGTCGGGCGCAATGATCTTGCCGGTCTGGCCGACCTGCATGTCGTTGGGCACGAAGCCGGCATCCACGGCTGCTCGCGAGGCACCGACGGCTGCACCCAGCCGCCCTGCAAACTGGTAGAGGAGGGCGAAGTTGTCGGCGCTTCCAACGCCACGGCCCCCGGAAACCACGAGGCGGGAAGTCTGGAGATCAGGCCGGTCGGTCTTGCCGGACCGGAGTTCGACAAATCGCGTGTGAGTGGGTGGAGCTCCCGGCAGTTCAACGGCGCGCACCGGTGCTGTGTTGCCGTCGCCAACGGGCTTGAAGGATGCCCCCCGCACTGTTGCCACCACCTTGGTGCCGGCAGGAACCTCGACCGTGATCAGGGCGTTGCCGGCATAGATCGGCCGCTGGAATGTGCGCGGACCGACGACCTTCATGATGTCGCTCAGCTGGGGTACCCCCAGCAATGCGGCCACCCGCGGCAGAAGGTCTTTGCCGAACGTGGTGGATGGCGCCAGCACGTAGTCATAGTCCGCGGCGAGCGCCGCCACCTGGGGCGCCAGGATTGCAGCGACGGGCGCGCCGTTCGCCGGACTGGTCACCGTCAGTACCACCGTCACGCCCTGGAGGGCCGCCGCTGCAGTGCCAACCGCGCCCGTATCGCTGCCCAGGATGACGACATCGACCCCCTCGGCACCAATCGCCACCGCGCAGTTTACGCAGCGTGCCGTGCTCTGGTTCAGGCCGCGG
>JBDSWH010000032.1:0-11373 GCA_039926785.1 Gammaproteobacteria bacterium | reverse complement strand
GGGGAGTACCTGATCTTCTGCCGGGATCGCGATCCCGAGAAGGAGACGTGGGACGGCACCCGGGCGGGGCCCGCCAATGCGGTGAGCCGGCACGGCGCGGACGTCGCGTTTCCGATCAGCGCCGTCGATGAGCTGTTGCCGAGGATTGTCGGCGGCTGCGAGCGGGTGTTCTACACCATGGGCGCCCACCCCGAGTTCGACCAGCGGCTAATGGGCTGGGTATCCGGACTGCGCACGCGCGGCGGCACTGGCACGCACACCCCCGATGAATTCATCGCCCTCGATCATTTCCTCCACGACCTGCGCCTGTACAAGAGCCGGGAGGAGGCCGGCGCGATGCGCCGTGCGGCGCGCATTGCGGTGCAGGCGCACCGGCGGGCCATGAGCATGTGCCGGCCGGGGCTCTTCGAATATCAGATCGAAGCGGAGTTCATGCACGAGTTCCGCTCTCACGGCGCGCTGCCCTCCTACCAGCCAATCGTCGGGTCGGGAGCGAACTCCTGCATCCTTCACTACCACGCGAATGACCAGCGCCTGGAGGACGGCGACCTGTTGCTCGTCGACGTTGGCTGCGAATTCGACTACTACGCCTCCGATGTGACGCGGACCTACCCCGTGAATGGGCGCTTCACGCCCGAGCAGCGGGCCATCTACGAGGTGGTACTGGACGCCCACGAGGCAGCACTGGCGGCCGTCCTGCCCGGCAACGCCTGGAGCGGGCCCCACGAGGCGGCCGTGCGCCAGGTGACGAAAGGGCTCAAGAAGATTGGACTCCTCGAGGGCGCCGTCACGTCGCTGATCCGGACCCGTGCCTACCAGAAGTTCTTCATGCACCGCACGGGACACTGGCTTGGCATGGATGTGCATGACGTCGGGGACTACAAGATCGCCGACCAGTGGCGAGTGCTGGAGCCAGGCATGGCCCTGACGGTCGAACCGGGCATCTACATCCCGGCCGGCACGCGGGGCGTGCCGAAGCGGTGGTGGAACATCGGCATCCGCATCGAGGACGACGTACTGGTTACCCGGGACGGTGCCGATGTGCTCACCCGCGACCTGCCACGGGATCCCGACGTGCTCGAGGCACTCGTGGGCGCGTCAGCGCAATGACCACCACCGGGGGCGACTGTGACGTCCTGATCGCCGGCGGCGGCATGGTCGGCGCCAGTCTTGCCGTGGCACTGTCCGGCCTTTCCCTCCGGGTGACGCTGGTCGAAGCGGTGCCTGCCGGCGCGCCGGGCCAACCCAGCTTCGACGCCCGGACGACGGCGCTGTCCCGAAGCAGCCAGCACATCCTGGCGACCCTGGGAATCTGGCCGGTGGTCGGGGAGGCGGCGACGGCGATTCGCCGCATCCACGTATCCGAGCGCGGCCAGTTGGGCACCACCGTGATCGACGGCGACGACGAGGGCGGTGAGCCCCTGGGCTATGTCGTCGAGAACCGGGTGCTCGGCGCAGCGCTGTGGCGCGCGCTGGACGAGAGCCCCAACGTGACCGTACGGTCACCCGCCACCGTCACTGCGGCCACCGCGGACCCGGCCATCGACGGTCTCGCAGTGACCCTGCGCGAGGGCGGCACCAGTCGGGAATTGCTCACGCGCCTGCTCGTCGTGGCGGACGGTGCACGTTCACCCCTGCGCGCATCCCTGGGAATCGAGGCGCGCATCCGCCCTTACGAGCAGGTGGCGATTGTTGGCAACGTTGGCCTCGCTGCTGGTGCAACGAACCCCGGTTCGATGGCTTACGAGCGCTTCACGCCGGACGGCCCGCTGGCCCTGCTCCCGGCCGGCCCGGGACGCTACGTGTTCGTGCTGACGCGGCACGCCGTCGTTGCCGAAGCGGTCGCGTCCCTCCCGGATGCGGCGTTCCTGGACCTGCTGCAGAAGGAATTCGGATTCCGGCTGGGGCGATTCGCGCGCGTCGGCACGCGGGGCAGCTACCCCCTCGAACTCGTCGAAGCTGACCATGTAACAGCGCCGCGGGTGGCGGTAATCGGCAATGCGGCCCACGGTCTGCACCCGGTGGCGGGGCAGGGTTACAACCTGGGCCTGCGCGATGCAGCCGCGCTGGCCGAACTCGTGGCGGCGCCGGCTGCACTGCCGGATCCGGGCGACCCCGAACTCCTGGCCTGCTACGCCGCCTGGCGCCGCCCTGACCAGCGCAACGTCGTCGCCTTTACGGACGGCCTGGTCCGGCTGTTCGACCGGCGCGGCCTGGGGCCGCTCCGGGGACTCGGCCTCCTGCTCTTCGATGCGACGCCGGGCGCGAAACCCATGCTCGCGAAACAGACCATGGGCATCGGTGGCCGGCGCTCCCGGTTGGTCCGCGGATTGCGCCTGTGACCGCGGCGGCACGCGGTACCGATTACGACGTCCTGATTGTCGGCGGTGGTGTGGCGGGCCTCGCTTGCGCCAGCCTGCTTCTCCAGTGTCTCGGGGGCCGCCGCGAGGCCCTGCGCATCGGCGTCCTCGAGTCCCAGCCGCCAAAGCCCCTCGCCCGCGATGCGGAAACGGGCCTGCGTGTCTTCGCCATCGCGCCTGCAGGTCGCGCCATTCTCGACGCCTGCGGCGCCTGGACCACGCTGCCGACCGGCAAGGCGGCACCCTACGAGCGGATGCGGGTGTGGCGGGCCGGAAGCGAACCGTCGGGTCCCGACAGCCTGGGTTTCGATGCCGCGGACGGCGGCGGGCCGGACCTCGGCCATATCGTGGAGCACGACTGGTTGCGGCTGTGTCTGTGGAATGCCCTCACCGTGCAGGGCGCCGGGAGCGTGGCGCTGCTGACAGAGATCCCGCCGGCCAGCCTGCAGGCGGAGCGGGACGCGATGGTCGTCCGGCTGGCCGACGGCACTGAGTTGCGGGCTCGACTGCTGGTGGGGGCTGACGGCGCTGATTCCTGGGTTCGGGGGCAACTCCACCTCGCAACCACTGACCGGGACTATGGACAGCTCGCGGTCGTCGGCCACGTGAGCAGCGAGCGATCCCACGAACGCACAGCCTGGCAGTGCTTCACCCCGAGCGGCCCCGTCGCGCTCCTGCCGCTCGCGGACGGGCGTTCGTCGATCGTCTGGTCGTGCTTCGAACCCGAGGCGCGGGACATCATGGCGCTGCCCGATGACGAGTTCGGCGTCCGTCTCACCGCCGCGATCGGCAATGTGCTCGGCAACCTGCGCGCGACGACCCGGCGGCTGGCGCTGCCGCTGGCCGCGCGGCATACCCATCGTTACACTGGCGCGCGCTTCGCCCTGATCGGGGATGCAGCCCACCAGATCCATCCACTGGCGGGGCAGGGCATCAACCTGGGATTGCTGGATGCGGCTGCCCTGGCCGAAACCCTCGCGGCCCATCTGCTGGGTACGCGGCTGGCCGACCCGGGCGATGCGCTGGTGCTTAGGCGCTACGAGCGCTGGCGAAAGGGCGCCAACCTGCTGACGATGGCGGCGATGGAAGGATTGCACCGCGTGTTCACCAGTGACTCCGCCGCCCTGACGCGGCTCGCCACCGTGGGCCTCGGCGCCGTGGACCGGCTACCCCTCGTGAAACGCCTGCTGATCGCGCAAGCCACGGGTGCGGGTGCCACCGGGAGGCGCCATGCAGGGCTATAAGGTCTGGGTCTTCGCACTGGCCCTGTTCCTCATCGGCGGCGGGCTCTTCGTCTACAAGTGGCGTGGCCTCGGCTACCCATTGCTGCCCGATGAGGAGACCCGCGTCTGGACGGTCGAGGCCACCTTCCAGTTCAACGCGGGCGAGCGGGCCAATCCAGTCAAGGCGACGCTGCACGTCCCGGGCCTCACGCCCGGGTTTGCAGTGCTCGACGAGAACTTTGTCTCCCGCGGCTTCGGCTTCACGACGCGTCTCGTCACGGGTGGCCGACAGGTGCAGTGGGCCATCCGTCGGGCGACCGGACCGCAGACGCTTTACTACCGCGCGGTCGTCTACAAGGATCCGACCGAGGCCGAGAACGACACCACGCCGCCCTTCCCGAACCCGCCGGTGCTGGGAGAGCCGCTCGACACGGCACTCCTCGAGTTGGTGGACCAGGTCCGCGAGCAGTCCGCCGACCCGGCTTCATTTACTGTGGAGCTGCTGAAGCGTCTGGCCAATTCCGCCGGCGACCAGAACGTGAGTTTGCTCCTGGCTGGCCAGACTGATCCGACGTCGCGCGCCAGGATGGCGGTGACCGTTCTGGCGGCCGCTCAGGTTCCCGCTCGCCTCATGCGCGGCCTCAATCTGGTCGACCGGGAGCGGCAGGCATCGATCCTTCCGTGGCTGGAAGTGCACGATGGCGACCGCTGGCTGTACTTCGATCCCGCCAACGGCGCCCAGGGTCTGCCGGAGAACTTCCTCACCTGGTGGCGGGGCGATGATCCGCTCTACACCATGGACGGCGGCGGCAAGACCGAGGTGACGTTCGCCGTGCAACGGAACGAGGCAGACCCGGTGCTGGTGGCCGAGCGCCGTGCCGAGACAGCGCAGTCACGAATCCCCGATTTCTCGCTATTCTCGCTGCCAATCCAGAGCCAGGCGGTCTACGCCGTGCTGTTGATGATTCCCATGGGCGCCCTGGTCGTGGTCCTTCTGCGCAATGTCGTGGGCATTACCACCTTCGGCACCTTCATGCCGGTGCTTGTCGCCCTGGCCTTCCGCGAGACCCAGGTCCTGGCCGGCGTCATCCTGTTCTCGCTGGTGGTCACACTCGGACTTCTTTTCCGCTTCTTCATGGAGAACCTGCGGCTGCTGCTGGTCCCGAGACTGGCTTCCGTGCTGATCATCGTCGTGCTGCTGATGGCGCTCATCAGCATCGTCAGCCATCAGCTCGGCCTCGACATGGGCCTGTCGGTCGGCCTGTTTCCCATGGTGATCCTCACGATGACCATCGAACGCATGTCCATCGTCTGGGAGGAGCGTGGACCCACGGAGGCCATCCAGCAGGGCGCTGGCAGCCTGATCGTCGCCGCCATCTGCTTCAGCGTCATGGAAATCGACGTGTTGAAGCACCTGTTCTTCGTCTTCCCCGAGCTGCTGCTCTGGGTGCTGGCCATTTGCCTGCTGCTCGGCCGCTACAGCGGCTACCGCCTGCTGGAACTGGTCCGCTTCAAGTCGCTGGGCGTGCCGCCGCGTTGATGTTCGGCTTGATCGACAGGCTGAGCGGGAATGGCGTGGTCGGGCTCAACGAGCGCAATTGCCAGTACATCATGCGGTACAACTCCCGGCGCCTGTACCCGCTGGTGGACGACAAGCTTGCGACCAAGCGCCTGGCCATGGCGGCCGACATTCCCGTTCCCGAACTTTACGGTGTGATAGCCAGTCACCGGGAAGTGCGGGACCTGCCAAAGATCGTGGCCACCCACCGGGACTTCGTCGTGAAGCCTGCCCAGGGCTCGGGTGGCGACGGCATCCTGGTGGTCTCCGCCCGGGTCAAGGACAAGAACGTCTATCGCCTGGTCGACGGCACGGTGCTTGGCGAGGATGACATCGAGCATCACCTGTCCAACATCATCAGCGGCCAATACAGTCTTGGCGGGCAACGGGACGTGGCACTCGTGGAGTACTGCGTGAAGTTCGACGCGACCTTCGCCGAACATTCTTTTCGTGGCGTGCCCGACATCCGCGTGATCGTCTTCCGCGGCTACCCGGTGATGGGCATGGTCCGCCTGCCGACCCGCCGTTCGCACGGCAAGGCCAACCTGCACCAGGGCGCCGTCGGGGCGGGCCTCGACCTTGCCACGGGTCTGACCACCCACGGGGTCACCGGCAATTCGACGGTGACGGAACACCCCGATACCGGGGCCGCCATTGCCGGCCTCCAGATTCCGCAGTGGGAATACCTGCTGCAGTTTGCCGCCCGCTGCTATGAGCTGACCGGGCTTGGTTACCTCGGCGTGGACATCGTGCTCGACCGTGACAAGGGGCCGATGCTGCTCGAGCTCAACGCCCGACCGGGACTGAACATCCAGATCGCCAATCGCTGCGGGTTGCGCCCGCTCCTTGACCTGGTGGAGACCCAGCCCGCCGGCGTACCCGTCGAGGGGCGCGTGACCTTTGCCATGCGCTCGCTGGCCCTGGCCGGGCCGGCGCTGAACTAGCGGGAGGACTTCGTGGGACACCAGACACCTTTGTACGATGACCACGTAGCCGCGGGCGCCCGCATGGTTGAGTTCGGCGGCTGGGACATGCCGCTGCAATATGCCTCGGCCCTTGCCGAGCACCACGCGGTGCGCAAGTCCTGCGGCATCTTTGATGTTTCGCACATGACGGTTGTGGACGTGATGGGCCCCGATGCCACGTCCTTCCTGCGCCGGCTCCTGGCCAACGACGTCGACAAGCTCCGGGAACCGGGGCAGGGCCTCTACAGCTGCATGCTCAACGATGCTGGCGGCGTCGTCGACGACCTGATCGCCTACTGGACCGGTGATGACCGCTACCGCATCGTCGTCAATGCGGCGACCCGCGCCCAGGATCTGGCCTGGTTTGCCCGGGTAGCCGACCGGGACGACGTCGTGCTTCGTCACCGGGACGACCTGCTGATGCTGGCCGTGCAGGGGCCAGCGGCGCGCGAACTCACGGCATCCCTTCTGCCGGCCGAGGCCCGGGCGGATGCCCTGGCACTGAAGCCGTTCACGGCACTGTCGCAAGACGACCTCTTCATTGCCCGCACCGGCTACACGGGCGAGGACGGATTCGAGGTCATCCTGTCCGTCGCTGACGGAATCGGCCTGTGGCAGGCGCTGGCGGGCGCGGGCGCGGTGCGTTGCGGCCTCGGTGCCCGCGATACCCTGCGGCTGGAAGCGGCCCTGAACCTGTACGGCCAGGACATGGATGCCGGCACGTCGCCGCTCACCTCGGGCCTTGCCTGGACGGTGGCCTTCGACCCGGCTGACCGGCCGTTCCGGGGGCGCGCTGCCCTGGAGCAGCAGAAGGCGGCGGGTATCCGCGAGAAGTTGACGGGCCTGATTCTGGAGGATCGCGGTATCATGCGGCACGGCCAGCGGGTGCTCACCCCGGCCGGCGAAGGCGTGATCACCAGCGGCGGTTTTTCCCCGACCATGGACCGGTCCATTGCACTCGCCCGGGTGCCGGTGGCTGCCGAGGGCACGTGCCAGGTGGAAATCCGCTCGGCGCTCCGGGCCGCACGAATCGTGCGCCCCCCCTTCGTGCGTCACGGCCGAGTATTGATCCAAGGGATAACCGCATGAGTAACGTGCCGGACAAGCTGCAGTACACCAAGGAACACGAATGGATCCGCCGCGAGGCTGACGGGACGCTCGTCGTCGGCATTACCGATCATGCCCAGCACCAGCTGGGCGAGCTCGTGTACGTGGAACTGCCGGAGGTCGGCCGGACGCTCAAGCCGGGTGATGCCATGGCCGTGGTTGAATCCACCAAGGCTGCGTCGGACGTGTACGCGCCGCTGGCGGGCACCGTGGCCGTCGTGAACCCGGCGCTCGGATCGCAGCCCGAACTCGTCAATACGGATCCCTATGGCGACGGCTGGCTGGTGCGCCTCAAGGTTGCCGACGCGGACCGGGCCGCGGGGCTGCTGGATGCGCCCGCCTACGCCGCGCTGCTCGCCGACGAGCATTGAGCCGACCGCACCGAAACCGTGCCTTTCATACCTCACACCACTGACGACACGGCTGCGATGCTGGGCGTCGTCGGCGCCCGGACCATTGAGGACCTTTTCGACGAGATTCCTGAACGGCTGCGCGTGGCCGGATTGCCCGGAGTGCCCGCGGGTCTTTCCGAGGCGGCTATCACCCGGCTGATGCGGGAACGCGCCGCGCGCAACGTCTCCAGTCTCTGCTTCCTTGGGGCGGGGGCCTACGAACACCACATTCCGGCGGCTGTCTGGGAAGTCGCCACCCGCGGGGAGTTCTACAGCGCCTACACGCCCTATCAGGCGGAGGCGAGCCAGGGCACCCTGCAGCTCATCTACGAATACCAGTCGATGCTCGCGGGCCTGACCGGACTCGAGGTCTCCAACGCCTCCCTCTACGATGGCGCCACCGCGTTCGCTGAGGCCTGCCTGATGGCTGTTCGCGGTTCGAGGCAGGCCCGCTCACGGCGGGTGCTCGTTCCACGCTACACGAATCCCGTCTGGCGGAAGGTGGCGCGGTCGCTGGTTACCGGGCAGAACGTGGAGCTGGTGGAACTCGCGGCGACGGGGGGCCGCACGGACCTGTCGGCGCTCGCGGCGCTGGACGGCCAGGAGTTTGCGGCCATCTGTATTCCCTACCCGAACTTCCTCGGCGGCTTTGAGCCCGTGGACGAACTGACGGACTGGGCCCACGCACGGGGCATGCTCGTCATCGCCGCGTGCAATCCCACGGCCCTGGCACTGCTGAAGCCGCCGGGCGAGTGGGGGACGAAGGGCGCGGACATCGCGTGCGGTGAGGGCCAGCCGCTCGGCATACCGCTCAGTTCCGGCGGGCCGTACTTTGGCTTCCTGACCTGCCGGCAGGCCCTGGTGCGGCAGATGCCGGGCCGGCTCGTCGGCGGCACCGTCGACGTGGAGGGCCGCCCGGGTTTCACGCTGACCCTGCAGGCCCGGGAGCAGCACATCCGCCGCTCCAAGGCCACGTCCAACATCTGCACGAACCAGGGGCTGATGGTGACGGCCGCGACCATCTACCTGTCCCTGCTGGGCAGCGAGGGGCTCCGCCGGGTTGCCGCCCAGTGCCACGCCAACACGCGCGCACTGGTCGACGCCCTGGCTGGCCTTCGTGGCACCGACGCGCCCTTCAAGGCGTTCTTCCACGAAGCCGTGGTGACCCTGCCAGGGCCGGTTGCGCCCGTGCTGCAGCAGCTGGCCGCTGCAGGCATTCTTGGAGGCTTTGACCTCGCGGCCGATTTCCCCGAGCTCGGCAATGCATTGCTCGTCTGCGCCACCGAGGTCCGGACACCCGAGGACATCGACACCTACCGGCGCACCCTTGCGGGCCTCCTTGGTGTGGCGGTTGCCGCGTGATGCGCGAACCCCTGATCTTCGACCTGTCGAGGCCGGGCCGCCGCGCGCCATCGCAGGCGCCCGGCGTTGCTGCACCAGTCGATGACCTGCCCCCGGCGCTCCTCCGGTGCAATCCCCCGATGCTGCCCGAAGTCTCCGAGCTGCAGGTCGTGCGCCATTTCACGCGCCTCTCACAGCTCAACTTTTCCATCGACACCCACTTCTACCCGCTGGGTTCGTGCACGATGAAGTACAACCCGCGGGCGTCGAACAAGCTGGCCATGCTGCCCGGCTTCCTCGATCGTCATCCCCTCGAGCCCGAGGCGCACGCGCAGGGCTTCCTCGAGTGCCTGTTTGATCTCCAGGAGATGCTCAAGGCCGTCACCGGCATGAGCGGCGTGTCGCTGACGCCGATGGCCGGCGCCCAGGGTGAGTTCGCCGGGGTAGCGATGATCCGCGCGTACCACCTGGCCCGCGGCGACACGGGCCGCACGCAGATCATCGTGCCCGACGCTGCCCATGGCACTAATCCGGCCACCGCGACCATGTGCGGCTGCGATGTCGTCGAGATCCCCACGGGCGCCGACGGCGACGTGGACGTGGAGGCGCTGCGCAAGGTCGTTGGTCCCCGGACCGCCGGCATCATGCTCACGAATCCCTCGACGCTGGGCGCCTTCGAACGGCGGATTGCGGAGATCGCCGACGTGGTGCATGGCGCTGGCGGGCTGCTCTACTACGACGGCGCCAACCTGAATGCCATCCTCGGGCGTGTACTACCCGCGGCGATGGGATTCGACGTGGTGCACATCAACCTGCACAAGACGTTCTCGACGCCTCATGGCGGCGGCGGTCCTGGCGCCGGCATCGTGGCAGTGAACGACCGCCTTGAGCCGTTCCTCCCCATCCCGATCGTCGGCAGGCGGGACGGCCCGGCGGGCGCGGTGTACCGCTGGCTGGATGAACGCGAGCGTCCGCAGAGCATTGGGCGCCTGTCGGGCTTCATGGGCAACGCCGGCATCCTCCTGCGCGCCTACGTCTACATGCGCCTCCTTGGTGCCGAAGGGATGCGGCGCGTCTCGGGCTTCGCTGCGCTGAATGCCAATTACCTGATGAAGAAGCTGGCGGCCGCGGGCTTCACGCCCGCCTATCCCCAGCGCCGAGCCAGCCACGAGTTCATCATCACGCTGAAGGACCTTGCCCGGGACACGGGCGTGACCGCCATGGACTTCGCCAAGGCGCTTCTCGACCGCGGCTTTCATGCCCCCACCACGTACTTCCCCCTGCTGGTCCCGGAGTGCCTGCTGATCGAGCCGACCGAGAGCGAGGCCCGGCAGGAACTCGATGGCTTTGCCCAGGCCATGATCGACATCCGGGATCTGGCCTTCCGGGATGCCGCCGAGGTCAAGCGCGCGCCGCTGACCACGCCCGTCCGGCGGCTGGATGATGTCCGCGCAGCCAGGCAGCTCGACCTGACCTGGCAAAGCCGGGATCCCGCGCGCCACAAACAATCCGCGCCCGTTCGCCCGGCTTCCTCTGCCCCGGCTTCCCCTGTCCAGGAGTAATCGCTTGTCTGCCCTGATCTGCGGCTCTATTGCCTACGACAACATCATGGTCTTCGAGGGCCGCTTCAAGGAGCACATCCTTCCCGACCAGATCCACATCCTCAACGTGTCGTTCCTCGTGCCCGAATTGCGCCGCGAGTTCGGTGGCTGCGCCGGTAACGTTGCCTACAACCTCCGGCTGCTGGGCGGCGATCCCCGCATCATGGCGACCGTGGGCAGCGACTTCGCCCCCTACCGGGCCTGGCTTGGCCGGCAGGGCCTGAACCTGGACCACGTCGTCGAGATCCCGGAGCTGCTGACTGCGCAGGCGTACATCACCACCGACCTGGACGACAACCAGATCACGGCTTTTCATCCGGGCGCCATGAACGAGGCACACCGCAATTCGGTCCCGACGGGGGCTGAACTCAAGGCGTCGGGCATCCAAGTCGGCATCGTTTCGCCGGATGGCCGCCAGGGCATGCTCGACCACGCGGCGCAGCTATCCGCCGCCGGCATCCCCTTCATTTTCGATCCGGGCCAGGGCCTGCCGATGTTCGATGGTGACGATCTGCGCCACTTCGTCGATCGCGCGACCTGGGTGGCCGTGAATGACTACGAAGCGCGCCTGCTCGTCGACCGCACCGGGTGGAGTGAGGAGCAGCTGGCCGCCAAGGTCAAGGCGCTGATCGTCACCCACGGCGCCAACGGGTCCACCATCCGCGCCGGTGCCGAGCGTTGCGACATTCCGGCCGTCAAGCCGAGGGCCCTGCTCGATCCGACCGGCTGCGGCGACGCGTACCGGGCGGGTCTCCTCCACGGCATCGCTCTCGGATTACCCTGGTCCGACACCGGCCGCCTCGCGTCCCTGCTGGGCGCGCTCAAG
>JBDSWH010000031.1:0-3424 GCA_039926785.1 Gammaproteobacteria bacterium | reverse complement strand
TTGCTGGGGTCCCGGAAAAGCCAGGACGTTCGTGGGACCGGCCTTGAGGCGCCAGGTCGAGTTGAGGTCCGCGCCCTCCGCAAGGCCGACCACACGGACACTGAGCGCGCCGCCGCCCATTCCGTCGGCAACACCGTCCCCAGCGGCGCCCTGAATGGCGGCCCGGATCCACGTTGGAAAGTCCGCGCCGGCCGGCAGGCGCTCCCCGTCGGGGAGCTGGATGTCCAGCTCGAGATCCGGGACCTTAGTGGCCGCCATCGGGCCCCTTGCTGGCCGACTCGGCTCCCTCGAAGCGCTGGTAGGCCTCGACGATGCGCTGGACGAGTACGTGGCGCACCACGTCGCCGGCTGTGAAGTGGGTGAAGCTGACGCCCTCGACACCAACCAGCACCTGCATGGCGTGCTTGAGGCCGGAGGTCTGGTGCTTCGGCAGGTCGATCTGGGTGATGTCGCCGGTCACCACGGCCCGGGAGCCGAAGCCCAGCCGGGTGAGGAACATCTTCATCTGCTCGATGGTGGTGTTCTGGGCCTCGTCCAGGATTACGAAGCTCTCGTTGAGCGACCGGCCGCGCATGAACGCCAGTGGGGCCACCTCGATGATGCTGCGTTCGATCAGGCGGGCCACCCGATCGAAGCCCAGCATCTCGTAGAGGGCGTCGTACATTGGCCGCAGGTAGGGATCCACCTTCTGGGACAGGTCGCCGGGCAGGAATCCCAGGCGCTCGCCGGCCTCCACGGCGGGCCGCACGAGCACAATCCGCCGCACGCGCTCTTCTTCCAGGGCGGCCACCGCACAGGCTACGGCCAGGTAGGTCTTGCCGGTGCCGGCCGGCCCGATGCCGAAGCACAGGTCGTGAGACTGGACGGCTTCCATGTAGCCCCGCTGGTTCGCGCCGCGGGGCTTGATGTGCAGCCGTCGCGCCTTCATCACGACGCCGCCGTCTGCGGCCGCGTCCCCGGTTACCGGTGGCTGCTCCATAAGTGCTTCCTGCAAGGCGATGTGGACGCGCTGGGTATCAACGGCCTCGCGGCCGGCGATGGTGTAGAGATCCTGAAGCACCTGGGTGGCGGCCCGCACACCGGCCGCGGGCCCGGTGAGCCGGAAGCGGTTGCCCCGGTGATTGATCTGGATGCCGAGGCGGCGCTCGATCTGCCGCAGGTTTTCGTCGAACTGGCCAACCAGGTTGGCCAGGCTGCCATTGTCGGCCGGTTCGAGCACCAGCTCGTGGGAGTCCACCGCGGGTCCGCCCGTCATGCCGGCCCTGGAACAGAAAGCTCCGGAACAGAAAGCCGCGGGGCAGCCAGCCGGCCCCGCAGGGAGTTCGGCATGGCCTCGGTGATCGTCAGGTCCACGAATTGGCCCACGAGCCCGGCGTCGCCGTCGAAGTTCACCCAGCGATTGTTGCTGGTCTTGCCCGCGAGCTGCCGGGGATCCTTACGCGACGGCCGCTCGACCAGCACGCGCTGCACGGAGCCCACCATGCCCTGGCTGATCTCCCGGGCACGGGCCGTGATCCGCGCCTGGAGGATGGCGAGTCGCCCCAGCTTCTCGGTTTCGGGGAGGGCGTCCGGCAGGGTGGCCGCCGGGGTGCCGGGCCGGGGGCTATAGACGAAACTGAAGGACTGGTCGAAGCCGATGTCGGCGATGAGCTGCATCGTGGCCGCGAAGTCGTCGTCGGTCTCGCCCGGGAAGCCCACGATGAAGTCGGTGGACACGCTGATGTCCGGTCTGACCGCCCGCAGCCGGCGGATCCTCTGCCGGAACTCCAGGGCCGTGTAGCCCCGCTTCATCAAGGAGAGGATGCGGTCCGAACCGCTCTGGACCGGCAGGTGCAGGTGGTTGGCCAGCTTGGGCTCCGTGGCGTAGGCCTCGATCAGGCGGTCGCTGAACTCCCGCGGGTGGGAGGTCGTGAAGCGGATACGCTCGATGCCGTCGATACGGGCAACCTGGTGGATCAGCGCCGCCAGGTCGGCGGGGTCTTCGCTGCCGGCCGTGGCCGTGGCGCTGGCCGTGGCGCTGGCCGTGGCGCTGGCCGTGGAATCGGTCGGATCCCGGTAACCGTTGACGTTCTGGCCGAGCAGCGTGATCTCCCGGACGCCCTGGGCGGCCAGCTGCCGGATCTCGGCGAGTACGCCGGCAAGGGGCCGGCTGACTTCCTCGCCTCGGGTGAAGGGCACCACGCAGAAGCTGCAGTACTTGCTGCAGCCTTCCATGACGGAGACGAAGGCCGTCGCGCCTTCCGCGCGGGGTTCAGGCAGCCGGTCGAACTTCTCGATCTCGGGAAAGCTCACGTCCACCACCGGCTTGCCCCGGGCGCGGACCTCGTCGATGAATTCGGGAAGGCGGTGCAGCGTCTGGGGCCCGAACACGAGGTCCACGAACGGGGCACGACGCAGCAGCTCCTCCCCTTCCTGGCTTGCCACGCAGCCGCCCACGCCGATGATCAGGCCGGGACGGAGATCCTTCAGTTCGCGGAAGGTGCCGAGCCAGGAGAAGACCTTTTCCTGCGCTTTGTCCCGGACCGAGCACGTGTTGAGCAGCAGCAGGTCCGCGTCGGCGGGGTTGTCGGTGGGTACGAAACCCTGCCGCTCACGAAGCACGTCCAGCATGCGGCTGGAGTCGT
Organism: Gammaproteobacteria bacterium; assembly: GCA_039926785.1. GTDB lineage: Bacteria > Pseudomonadota > Gammaproteobacteria > Steroidobacterales > SHZI01. The sequence continues at coordinate 800 of JBDSWH010000031.1, read as the reverse complement.
ACTCGTTCATCTGGCAGCCGAACGTTTTGAGGTAGACGCGGCCGGTGGCGGGCGGCGAACCCACGATCTGCTCCGGACCGGTCACAGACGGATCGGGCACGAACGGAGCGGCGTTAGAACGGGATGTCGTCGTCGAACTCCGCGGAGTCGCCACCACCGGCACCCGCCGACGCGGCGGTCGCCGTCGCCGCCCGGGCGGGCTTGGCGCCCCGTGCGGGACCGGAACCGCGGAAGCCCCCATCGCCGTGCTGGCCGCCGCTCTGCTGGCCGTCGTCCTGGGACGCGCCGGCGCCGCTACCCATGGCGCCACCGCCCTTGGAGTCGAGCATCTGCATCTGGTCGGCAATGATCTCGGTGCTGTAGCGGTCCTTGCCCTCCTTGTCGGTCCACTTGCGGGTGCGCAGCTTGCCCTCGATGTAGACCTTGGAGCCCTTCTTCAGGTACTCGGCGGCGATCTCGGCCAGGCGGTCGAAGGTGGCGATGCGATGCCATTCCGTCCGTTCCTGGGGTTCGCCCGTCTCCTTGTCCTTGAACCGCTCGCTGGTGGCGACGGAGAAGTTCGTTGCTGCCTTGCCGCTGGGCTTGTACCGGGTTTCCGGATCCTTGCCCAGGTTGCCGATGAGAATGACTTTGTTGATACCGCTCATAGGAGTGCAATTGTAAGGGGCGCCACCGCAAATGCCACCCGCATTTCTGACCGTTCCGGTGGGGAATGCGGCGCGGCAGCCCGGCGGGCCCCGAACCCGGGACCGGCGCCGCCCGCCCCGGGGCCTTATAGTTGCAGGTTCGGCTTTTACCCA
>JBDSWH010000030.1:0-4524 GCA_039926785.1 Gammaproteobacteria bacterium | reverse complement strand
CCACCGTCGAGGCCTGCCGCGAATACCTCGTTTCCATCAAGGGCCCGCTCACCACGCCCATCGGCGGCGGCATCCGCTCGCTGAACGTGGCGCTGCGTCAGCTGCTCGACCTGTACGTCTGCCTGCGGCCCGTGCGCTGGTTCAAGGGCGTGCCATCCCCGGTGAAGAAGCCGGAGGAAGTCGACATGGTGATTGTCCGGGAGAACACCGAAGACATCTACGCCGGCATCGAGTTCGAGGCCGGCACCGAAGGCAACAAGAAGTTCCTCGACCTGTTCAAGGCCAACTTCCCGAAGGAGTACAGCAAGATCCGCTTCCCGGGCACGTCGGGCATCGGCATCAAGGCCATTTCCGAGGAAGGCACCGATCGCCTGTTCCGCGCCGCCATCGAGTACGCCGTTGCCAACAAACGCAAGAGCATTACGATCGTGCACAAGGGCAACATCATGAAGTACACCGAGGGCGCCTTCCGCAACTGGTGCTACGCGGTCGCCGAGCGGGAATACGGCAGCAAGGTCTACACCTGGGACCAGTGGGAGCGCACCAAGGCCGACAAGGGCGACAATGCGGCCAACGAGGAGCAGAAGGCTGCGCTGGCAAAGGGCGCCGTGCTGATCAAGGACGCCATCGCCGACATCACGCTGCAGCAGGTCCTGACACGCCCCAGCGAGTTCGACGTGATCGCCACGATGAACCTGAACGGCGACTACCTGTCCGACGCCCTCGCCGCCCAGATTGGCGGCATCGGCATTGCGCCCGGCGGCAACGTGAACTACCTGACCGGCCACGCCGTCTTCGAGGCGACCCACGGCACCGCGCCGAAGTACGCCAACCTGGACAAGGTGAACCCGGGCTCCGTCATCCTCTCCGGCGAGATGATGCTGCGCTACCTGGGCTGGACCGAAGCCGCCGACCTGGTAATCAGTGCCATGGACAAGACCATCGGCGACAAGACCGTGACCTACGATTTCGCCCGCCTGATGGACGGCGCCACCGAAGTGAAGTGCTCGGAGTTCGGCGACAAGCTGATTCGTAATATGTAGTCCATTGCCCGGCCCGGGCCGCCTTAGGGAGACGAGCAGATGTCCGACCATCGCGATGCAATAGACGCCGTGTCACGCCGCGACTTTCTCAACAGCGTCGCCGCCGGCACCGCCGTTACGGCCCTTTCCACCACACTGGCCGCCGCGGGCTATACCGCCCCGGCCGCGGGAGCCACACCGCTGATCGCCGCGGCGTCGGCCGTCAAACTGGGCCGCGCTACCCAGGCGCCGTTTGACTCGTTCCGGGACTGGATCGCCGCGCTGGAGGCGAACGGCCTGCTGCTGCGCTTCAAGCGCATCGACCAGGACCAGTACCAGATTCCCGCCCTGTTCTTCCGGGCCACCGAGTGCTTCACGATGTACGGCGCGCCCGCGATGATGTTCGACGAGGTCAAGATCGACGGCAAATGGGTCAAGGGGCCCGTCTTCATCAATACCCAGGGTCACTGGAACACCGACGCGATCATCTGGGGCCTGCCCGTCGCACCGGGCGATCACTACACCACCTACCGCACGGCCCGCAGCTACATGCAGGACATGCTGATCAGGAACGGGGGCAAGTTCCCCGAAATCCCGCCCGTCGAGATTGCCCGCGACAAGGCGCCCGTCAAGGAAGTCGTCCTGAATGGCGACGAAATCGACATTACGAAATTTGCCTTCGTAAAGACCAATCCGGCCGACGGCGGCCGCTACGTCAACACCGGTTCGCACTTCATGGTGGACCCGGAGGTCGGCGCGAACTTCGGCACCTACCGCTGCCAGATCAAGGGCCCACGCAAGCTCATGATCAATCCGGAGCCGAACCAGACGGGGTACAAGTTCCTGATGGCAGCGCGCGAGCGGGGCGAGAAGACGATGAAGTACTCCATCGTCCTCGGCCAGGACCCGGTGGTCTGGATGCTCAGCGGCACCCGCACCGCGCCCCGCGGCTTCGGCCCCAAGCCGCTGCCGGCCGACGAGCTGGCGATTGCCGGCGGCATGCGTGGCAAGGCCATCGAGATCGTGAAGTCGGAAAACACCGAGATCCGCATCCCGGCCCACGCCGAGATGGTGATCGAGGGCACGATCCACCTTGAGGAATCGACGATGGAGCCGGAAGGCCCGTTCGGCGAGATGTTTGGCTACATGGGGCCGATGAAGCCCAAGAACTTCGTCATGACCATCGACACGATCACCCACCGCAAAGACCCGTGGCTCATGAACGCCATGACGGGCATGCAGCGGGGCATGGTCACGGCGCCCGGCGATGCCATGTACAGCGTGACGCTGAAGGAAATGGTGCCGGAATTCGTCGAGTACACGAATCCGCAGGACACCATGGGCGTCGTCGTCATGAGCATCGACAAGACTGCTGCGGGCCAGGGACTGAAGGGCGGCATGGCCATCGCCAAACGCAACCCGATTGCCAAGGTGGTGATCGTGGTCGACAAGGACGTGAACATCCTCGACCGCACCGAGGTGATGTTTGCCGTCGGCTCGCGCTGGCAGCCCTACCCGGCCAGCGAGATCATCAAGAAGACCTTCGGCCTGATGACGGACCCGAGCCAGGTCGAATACGCCAGCACCAGCAAGATCGTGATCGACGCCACCCGCCAGCTGGCCGGCGAAGGCGGCAAGGCCGAGTTCCCCAAGACCAACCGCGAACTGCTGGTGGCCGGTGCGCCCGACGCCTTTGCGGAGGTCGACAAGCTGTTTGGCGAGGCGCTGTCGAACTGGAAGATCGTGTAGGCGTGTAACGCGACCTGGCCACGACGTGAGACCAAGGGCTGGCCCGCAAGGCTTCGGCCCTTTTCTTTTCCGCGGGGATATTTCTGGTTGAAGCGGCCCGATTCAAGAATTGTTCGGCCCGCTGGCGCGGCAGCCATCGTCAGTACCAGCACCCGATGAAACGGGGTACAGTCACCGCCGGCACCTCGCAGGAAGAAGTGTTGCAATTGATGCGCGAAGCCATCGAGTTGCACATCGAGGCCATGATGAACGATGGCGAATCCGTGCACGCCCCGGCATCGCGGGCTGCGCTGGTCGAGATCGGCGTCGCCTGACCCCAAGCGTATGCGCAAGATTGAAGAAATTGAGCGACAGATCAGGGCCCTCCCTCCCGAGGAGTTCAGCGAACTGTGCCAGTGGATTGCCGAACTCGACGCCGCGACGTGGGATGCCCAGATTGAAGCGGATGTTCGGGCAGGCCGGCTCGACGCCCTCGCCGATAAGGCCGTCGCGGCGCACGCCGCCGGGAGGAGCATCCGACTTTGAGTTTGCGTCGCTGCACCTGAAACAGATTGGCAAGTGCTGGTCCGTGCGGGTGGGTATTCACCACCGAGAGGACGAGCATCCCGCCTACGCCTAACCCCGGTGCAGCGGACTCTTCACGCCCATCGCCCCCTTTCCCATCACGTGTGTGTAGATCATCGTGGTCTTCACGTCGCTGTGGCCGAGCAGCTCCTGCACCGTGCGGATGTCGTAGCCGTCCTCCAGCAGGTGGGTGGCGAAGCACTGGCGGAAGGTGTGGGGACTAGCAGGGTGCACGATTCCAGCCGCCCGCACGGCATTCCGCACGGCGCGCTGGATCGTCTTTTCGTGCACGTGGTGCCGGATGCGCTGTCCCGAGGGGGGGCGCGGCACAAGCTCGCGGAAGGGAAGACAAACTGCCAGCCCCACTGGCTCCCCACGCCCGGATACTTGGCGGCCAGCGCACCGGGCACCGACACCCCGGGCGCCCACTTCCGCCGCTCCTCCTCGAACCACGCCTTCAGGCGCGCCAGATGCACGTTAAGCGCGCCGGCAACGGCATCAGGCAACACCGTGACCCGGTCCTTCGCCCCCTTCCCGTCCCGGACGATCAACTCGTCCCGCTTGAGCGCCAAATCCTTAATCCGCAGCCGCAGGGCCTCCGTGACCCGCAGGCCACTGCTATAGAGCAACTGCGCGACGAGCAAGGGCGTGCCCTGGAGGCCCGCCAATACCGACCGGACCTCCCCCCGGGTCAGCACCACCGGCAGGTGCCGCGGACGCGTCCCCCGGGTGACGTTCTCCAGCCAGGGCAGATCCACGCCCAGCACATTACGGTAAAGGAACAGCAGCGCCTGCAGGGCCTGGTTCTGGGTACTGGGGCTCACCTTGCAGCGGACCGCCAAATGGGTCAAGAATTGCTCAACGCCCTCCGCGCCGACCTCCCGGGGATGCCTCGGCCGATGAAACTGAACGTAGCGCCGCATCCACTGCAGGTAACCCTGCTCCGTCCTCTATGCCAGGTGCCGTGTGCGCATATTGTCCCGCGCGACCTGCAGCAACCCCGGCCCCTCCGCCATGCGCCCTATCCCTGCTGCGGGTTATGCGACTCCACGTCGCCCGCAAGGGAATTGAATCAGGCAGTTGCTTGTCGATCCACCAGACTATCCGACACTTTCGTCCAGTTTCTTTCGGCCGCTTCCGCCGTCTGTTCTTAGTTAGCCTTCCAAACAGAAGTCGTTCCGAGGGTTTC
>JBDSWH010000029.1:0-4817 GCA_039926785.1 Gammaproteobacteria bacterium | reverse complement strand
GAGTCCCGCTTCGGCGCCCCCGCCAGCCGGTCAGGTCCCGTCGGCAGGCCCCCGATCACCCGCTGGGATTATCCGGGCTTCGTCGTCTATTTCGAATTCGACCACGTGGTGCATTCGGTCCGTCGCTGATCGCCGGCATCAGTGGGATAATGGGGGCCCGCGGGAGAGCGGGTCCCTATGACTGGCACCGCGCCCAAGCCCCAGACACTGCTTCCACTGCCCCTGCCACTGCCCGCCGCTGCCGGTGAACGCCGGCATTGGGCGGGATTGGCGGCGTGCGGCCATTCGCTCGGCCTCGCTGCGCTCCGCGAGGCCAGCACGGGCTTCTGGCTGGTGGTCGTGCCATCGGTTGCCCGTGCCGAGGCCATGGAAGCCGAATTGCGGTACTTCACCGGCGGAACGGCGCGCACGGCACTGTTTCCCGACTCCGAAGTCCTGCCCTACGACACCTTCAGTCCCCACCAGGATCTGATTTCGCGGCGCCTGACTGTCCTGCGCGACGTGGCCGCGGGCAGGATCGACACCTTGCTGGTCGCCGCGTCAACGCTGCTGCCGCGGTTGCCTCCGGTCCGGTACATCGGCGGCTACAGCGTAGCCCTTGCCGCCGGCCAGAAGCTGCGACCCGAGCAGCTGCGGCTGCAACTCGAAACCGCGGGCTACCAGCGCGTGACCCAGGTCGTGGAACACGGGGACTTCGCCGTTCGCGGCTCGCTGCTCGACTTTTATCCCATGGGTTCGAACCTGCCCGTCCGTGTGGATTTTCTCGACGATGAGATCGACAGCCTGAGGCAGTTCGATCCGGACACACAGCTGTCCGGCACGCCGCTGGAGAGCCTGGAAACCCTGCCAGCCCGCGAGATGCCGGTGGATGCCGAAGCCATCAAGCAATTCCGCCAGGCGTACCGTCGGCGCTTCGAGGGCAACCCGGCCCGATCCATCGTCTACCGGGAAGTGTCCGAGGGACGGATGCCGGGTGGGGTGGAGAACTACCTGCCCCTGTTCTTCGACAGCACAGCGCTGCTGTGGGACTACCTGCCCGCGAAGCCCCTGATCGTTGCGCTCGGGGATCCCGCGCAGTTGCTCGGACCGGCCTGGCAGCAGGTCACCGACCGATTCCAGGACTCTCGCGAGGACTCGGAGCGCCCTGCCCTCGAACCGCACGAACTGAACGGGACCCCGGCCGAGCACCTGGCGCGTATCGCCGGCAGCCCCCTGCTCGTTCTGGACCCGGGAACACCCGATCCCACGGCGACGGAGGACAGGGCAGCAACCGCCGGCCTGGCGCCACTTCCGCCAATGCTTCTCGAGCCGCGCGCTGAGGAACCAACACGCCGCCTGCGCGAGTTCATCCGGGATTTTCCCGGTCGCCTCTTCTTCGCCGCCGAATCGCCCGGTCGGCGTGAAATGCTGGCCGACCTGTTGCGCCAGGAGGGCGTTGGTTCCGCCGAGGCCACGGGCTGGACGGACTTCCTGGCCTCGAGCCACAGAGCCATGGTCGGCGTTGCTCCCATTGGCCAGGGCCTGTTCCTCCGCGGTGCGGGGCTCGCGATCGTGACCGAGCGGGAGCTGTACGGTGAACGGCCGCGGGGCAGGCGCCGGCAACGCCGCGTCCGCGATCCCGAACAGATCCTGAGCGACCTGACCGACCTGCATGCCGGGTCGCCCATCGTCCACGTGGACCACGGGGTCGGCCGCTACCGCGGTCTGACGACCCTGACGATCGACGGCATGCTGATGGAGTTCCTCACGCTGGAGTACGCGGGCGGCGATCTGCTGCATGTTCCTGTCGCGTCGTTGCACATGGTGGCCCGCTACACCGGGACGTCGCCGGAGGAAGCCCCATTGCACCGCCTGGGCGGCGACCAATGGGACAAAGCGCGGCGCAAGGCGGCTGCCAGGATCCGGGATGTGGCGGCAGAATTGCTCGAACTGTATGCCAAGCGGGCTGCGCGCCAGACTGTCAGGGCGGCCGCCCCCCAGCACGATTACGCGGCGTTTGCGGCCGGCTTCCCTTTCGAGCCCACCGAGGACCAGGGCCGGGCCATCGATGCCGTCGTCAGCGACCTCAGCAGCGGCAGACCGATGGACCGACTGGTCTGTGGCGACGTGGGCTTCGGCAAGACGGAGGTTGCCCTGCGAGCCGCGTTCATGGCGGTCTCGTCCGGAGGGCAGGTCGCTGTGCTGGTCCCCACGACACTGCTGGCCCAGCAGCATTACCAGACCTTTGCCGATCGCTTCGCCGACTGGCCCGTGACGGTGGAGGTGCTGTCGCGATTCCGCTCCACCCAGGAGAGCCGCAAGGTCCTGGATGGGGTCGAGACCGGCACCGTGGATATCGTCATCGGGACGCACCGGTTGCTCCAGGGTGACATGCGTTTCAAGAATCTGAGCCTCATAGTGGTCGACGAAGAGCATCGCTTTGGCGTGCGGCACAAGGAGCGGTTGAAGGCGCTCCGCACCGAGGCGGACGTCCTGACGCTGACGGCCACACCCATCCCCCGCACCCTGAACATGGCACTCGGCCGGTTGCGCGACCTGTCCCTCATCGCCACCCCGCCGGAAACGCGATTGAGCATCAAGACGTTCGTAACCCGCTTCGAGGAACGCGTGGTGCGGGAGGCCTGCCTGCGCGAGTTGAAGCGCGGTGGCCAGGTGTATTTCGTGCACAACCAGATCGAGGACATCGACAAGATCGCCAAGCAACTCGCCGCCCTGGTGCCGGAGGCCCGGATCGAGGTTGCCCATGGCCAGATGCGCGAGAAGGACCTCGAACAGGTCATGCTCGACTTCCACCATCGGCGCTTCCACATCCTCCTGTGCACCGCGATCATCGAGAGCGGCATCGACATCCCTTCGGCAAACACCATCATCATCAACCGGGCTGACCGCTTCGGGCTGGCCCAGCTGCACCAGCTGCGCGGCCGCGTTGGCCGCTCTCACCACCAGGCGTTCGCCTACCTTCTGGCGCCGCCACGGGAGGCGCTGACGGCCGACGCCGGCAAGCGCCTGGATGCCATCGCGGCGCTCGAGGACCTGGGGTCGGGATTCATGCTGGCCACGCATGACATGGAGATCCGGGGCGCCGGCGAACTGCTCGGCGAAGAGCAAAGTGGCCAGATCCAGGAAATAGGCTTCGAGTTGTACAACGACATGCTCACCCGAACCGTAAAGGCCCTTCAGGACGGCCTTGAACCTGACATGGACAACACCATGCCGCCCGTCGCGGAGATCAACCTGCACCTGCCGGCCCTGTTGCCCGACGATTACCTGCCGGACGTGCACCTGCGCCTGGTGCACTACAAGCGGATTGCCAGCGCGCGGAGTGACGAGGCATTGCGGGAACTGCAGGTGGAACTCATTGACCGGTTCGGCCGCCTGCCCGAGCCGACGCGCAACCTGTTCCGCATGACCGCGATCCGCCTCCGTGCGGAGCCGCTGTCGATCCGGCGGCTTGATGCCAGCGGGGTCGGCGGCTTCGTCGAGTTTGGGCCCCGCACGACCGTCAGCCCCGCCTGGATCGTCACCCAGCTGCGGAATGCGCCGACGACGTACCGCCTCGACAAGCAGCAGAAGTTCAGGTTTTCGGCGCCCATGGAGAATCCCGAAGTCCGCTTCGCCTTCGTCGAGAAACTGGTGACCGAGATGCTCACCCACCGGGAAACGAACACAAAAGCCGCCACTTCACTGGGAGTTTCCGCATGAACCGTGCCGCCCGGACGATCAGCCTCACCTTGCTGGTATTGCTGTCGGGGACGGCGCTGGCCACCGACAACTGGGAGATAGATACCTTCTGCTCGGAAGTACAGACGGTGACCGCGGAGACCAACGTCAAGGCCCAGCTAGTGATCCACAAAACCACCTGGGACTACCGGCACTCGAAGCCGGGTATTAATCCGGTGGTCATTCACCAGTACGTGACGCCAGACGCCAGCGGCCAGCCGAAAATGATTTCCTGCAAGGTGAAGTCGGTGGATCATCTGCAGGCCGTCTATGGCCCCGGTGCGGCAGGCCGGCAGGGAAACTGCGAACAGGTCACTCGCAGCGTGGTTGAGCAGGCACGGGCCCACGCAGGGCCGCGCGCACCGGTCGTGCGCATCGACCCAGAGGAGCAGGTCTGGACGGGCAGCAGCTACCTCGCTCCCTTCGACCTGCTCACCAGGGATGCGTCAGGCAGTCTCCACATCCATACGCGCTACATGCGGATCGACTGGGACGACTGGCGCTGGTATCTCATGCCCAACAAGGTGCGGGGCCACCTGTATTGCCACGTGATTGCGCCCGACTACCTGGCGCGCCTGATGCAGGGTGAAGCGCCGGAGATGCAGCCCATCGAGCTGCCGCCCGAGCCGGACGCCGACTAGTTCCTCAGCCCACTTCCGCACTGAGATCGTCATCCCGACGGCGGGCTTCCAGCGTTTCCCGACCGGCAACGCGGGCCTCGGCGTCTTCGAGCAGTGCCGGTTCATCTGCGTTGGCTGAGGGCACCTCCGAGGCGAGGCTCCAGCAGACGGTGACATAGCGGGCCAGCTGCGACCGCGGATGATGGATCGCAAGGTCCCGTACGCGCAGGGCGATCCGTTCAGCGAACGCGGCGACGAGGTCCTCCTCGGCCCCGCTAATCAGAACCGCAAAGCGATCGTGGCCCACGCGGGCGCAATAGTCCGCCGCCCGCTGCATGGAGTTGGCAATGGCATGGGCAACCTTGCGCAGGCAGGCCTCGGTGGCGTGCCGGCCGAAGAGGGTGTGATAGCTTTCGAGGGCATCAATACGGAAGACGATGACGCTGAGCCGCTTCTGCTCACGGCGCGCGACCGACC
>JBDSWH010000028.1:0-5643 GCA_039926785.1 Gammaproteobacteria bacterium | reverse complement strand
GGTCGACCGTCCGGCCGTCCAGGATCGCCTGCACATCCGGCTGAAGGAATGGGCTGTCCCGGTCGATGAGGATGTTGGTGGCCGGTGTCGGCGCGAGCTGGGTGGCGTTGCGGCTGTCGGTGAAGTTGAGCTCGGTATAGGCCTCCACCTGGTCGTTGATGTCGAATTTGCCCAGGGCGCCGATCTGCACCCGGGTCTGGGGCGTCAGCAGCAGGTTGGCCGGGGCGAAGTTGTAGCGGTCACCGGGTTGGCCATCCAGCTCAGTCAGATTGTTCACGAAAAGTCGTGCGGACCCGTCGGCATTGAATGCATAGCCCCCCGCGTCAACGGCATCCTGATCTGAAAAGGGATTCAGCGGCACGTTATCGAGCTTGCCGGCGACCCCCGTTCCGGAGCCGCCTTGCAGGTCTACGGCTGTGTAGCTGCGGTCAGCCTGCGAGATGTCGTCTCGCTGGTACCAGCTGCCAAAGAGGGTGGCGTTGCCACGACCGTCGGCGAAGTTGCCGCCGAGGAGCAGGTCCACCTGATTCTCGTAGCCGTCGCTTTCGTCGGAGATACCCGTCTGGTAGCCGAGCTCGATGCCCTCGTAGTCATCCTTCAGGATGAAGTTCACCACGCCGGCCAGGGCGTCGGAGCCGTACACGGCGGACGCACCGCCCGTGACGACCTCCACCCGCTCCACGAGCCGGGTGGGAATGTTGTTGAGGTCAACCACGCCCTCGTTCGTGGAGGGGTTGACGCGGCGGCCATTGATCAGCACGAGGGTGCGCGTGGGGCCGATGCCGCGCAGGTCAACCGTGGCGGTGCCGTCTGCCGGGTTGTTGGATGTGGCGGACAGGCCGGGAACGACCTGGGGCAGGGTATTCAGCACCTGCTCGATGTTCGTCCGTCCCGTTGCCTGGATGACCTCGGACGACACCGTCGCGATCGGGCTGATGGAGTCATAGTCCCGGTTCGTTATGCGCGATCCGGTGACGACAATCTCTTCTTCCGCTTCCGCGGCATACCCGGCGCTGCTGACAAGAGCGGCGATGGCAATGGCAAGCAATCCGCCGCGGCGGGCGGTAACCCGTGTTGGGTTTGACATGTGGACCCCCTCTGGAAAGTAACAGTTTCAGCCGCTGAGCCCCCAAGCCAAGCGACCATGTACACGGCGTACACGGCCGAGCTTAACAGCACTGTTGCGCACCGCGCAAAGCAAGGGTCCCCCGTACCGCAGCTTTTGTTGCGCCAACGCTACAGCGGCGGGGAGGCTAGCTGAGCGAGCAGTCCGGCTCCCGGCCGTTGGCCAACCGGTCGGCCAGCATCGGCAGGCCGAGGGGCGAAACCCGGACCACCTGGACGTCGTCGCCGCTGCCGTTGAGGCAGAACGTGAAGTCGCCGCCGGACTGGCCGCCGTCCGGGTCGGTCACGCGGCCCGAGGCGCCGTAGCCGAAGGCCTGCCCGAACATCTCCGTCCGAATGTGAAGTCCCTGCAGGGCCGGGGCGGCGCCGAGAATGGTCTCGTCCGCGTCGGCCCGGAAGTCGCCGTTGCTGTCCACAAACCGGATCCAGCCCGACTCCCACGCCACGGGGCTGCAGGTTGTTCCATTGGCGCTGGGACAGATCACCACTGGCGCATTGCGGGTGATGGCTTCGCTGCGGGCCACGTGGAGCGTGGCGACCAGCTCATTGATAGCCGTGGCGCGCAGGTTGCTCCGGGCCACCCGGTCGAAGCTGGGTACCACCAGTGACAGGGAGAGCCCCAGTACTCCGATGGTGGTCAGGACTTCGGCCAGGGTGAAACCCTGCTGGCCGTGAGGGGCGAGGGCCGTCGCTGGAATCTGCATGGGTCGCCAATTCTGGTCGGGGAACCGGACGAGCATAAGCAGCGCCCCCGTCCGGGGCGGTGAAGCCGTTCACGCTTCCCCGGCGCCGTCAGGAACGTCGCAGGGCTATCGCGGGTGCCGTTGGAAGGGTGTGTTGTATGTATGCCACGCGGCTCGCGGCCATAGCCAAGCCGTCCGGCGTGGGTTAAGTTATTGCACAACGCGGCGCGGACAGGCCCGCAACGTCAAGAACCACCATCCAGGGGAAACCACATGCTGCGAAGTAAGGCGATCACCACTACCGCTCTCGGCGCCTCGATGCTGCTGGGACACGCGGTGGCCCAGGCGGCCGAAGAGGTTGGCCAGGCCTATCTGAAGGGCCTTGGCACCTACATCAGTGCGGACGGCGACCGGCACGTCGACGATGATGTGGCCGGAGGCGTCATCGGCTTCGGCTACGCGCTGAGCGAGCATTTCAATGTGGAGTTCGACTTCCAGAAGCTCAATCTCGACGGCGACGGCACCTTTACCACCGACGGTGGCGAGGGCGGCCCGATCTCGAACAACTATCCGGATCAGGACCAGACGGCAATCAACGTCAACCTGATGAACATTTACAACCGGAACGGCCTCTTCTCTCCCTATATTCTGGCGGGCGTCGGTGTGGTGAACACTGATTCCAACGGTTCGGACCATGATGACCTTCAGGGTCAAATCGGTCTGGGCGTTCTTACCCGCCTCTGGGGCAGCCGGTTGTCACTACGGTCCGAAGTGCTCGCTCGCGGCCAGGACGCGTCGGAGAACCTGACCGATGTGTTGATCAATGTGGGTCTCAGCGTGGCGCTGGGCAGCAAGGCGGTCCCGGTTGCCGCCGTGGTACCTGTGGTGGCAGCAGCGGCGCCTCCACCCCCGCCACCCCCGCCGCCGCCGCCGGCGGACACCGATCGCGATGGCGTCGTCGATGCGACCGACCAGTGCCCCGACACGCCGACGGGCGAACGCGTCGGGCCCCAGGGCTGCTCTTGCGACGTGACGCGGCAGGTGCAGTTTGCACTCAACTCGGCCGAACTGACGGCGGAAGGCAAGGCGACGCTGGACGAGGTAACCGAGACCCTGACCCGCCTGAAATTCGTTGAGGGCAGTGTGGTGGGCCATACGGACAGCTCGGGTTCGGATGCCTACAACCAGAAGTTGTCAGAGCGGCGGGCCGCCACGGTCGCGTCGTACCTGGAGGGCAAGGGCATTGCGGTCGGCCGGCTGAATGCGTCCGGAGCGGGCGAGAGCCAGCCGGTTGCTGACAACAAGACCAAGGAAGGTCGGGCCCAGAACCGTCGCGTCGTGCTGCGGCGGACGGATTGCGAAGCGCCGAACTAACGGCACGCCGCTCGACGAGTTGACCAACTACGGCTGACAAATGACAGAAGGGGGCCCCGGTCGCGCAAGCGGTCGGGGCCTTTTTCGTGGCCGGCAGGTTGGAAGGGAGGCGAAGGCAATATATGGTTATGACAATAGGACAACCCGGCACATTCCTTGGACGCTGAATCCCACACGCTCCTGCGCTTCATTCACATCCTGCTCTTCGCTTACTGGCTGGGCGCGGACTTCGGGGTCTTCCTCGGCGGCGGCTGGATGTCCCGGCCGGGGCTGAGCATCGCCGAACGGAACCGCATCCGGGACCTCGTGATGGCCATCGATGTGGCGCCCCGCGTTTCCCTCGTCCTCATGCTGCCGGTCGGTTTCAGCCTGGCGCTGGCCTGGGGCGCGCCACTACCGGCGGGCGCATTGCCCGCGCTCTGGATCCTGGCTGCGGCCTGGATTGGCGTGTTGTTGTGGGTGCATTTCGCGCACGGTCATCCGGCGACGGGTGCGGTGCTGAGGGCCGACCTGGCTTTCCGCACGCTGGTACTCGCCGGAATGCTCGCGCTCGGGATCCGTGGTCTGGCCCCCGGCAGCGCTGTGCCGGCATGGCTGGCCGTCAAGTTTTTGCTCTTCGCGGCCATCATCGGTGACGGCGTCGTGCTGCGCTGGATCAGCGGTCAGTGGCGTCCCGCCATCGAGCGCCAGGCAGCAGGGGAGATTGCGCGCGCCGAGGAGATGCTGCGGGTCCGCCGGCAAAAGGCGATAGTCGCCGCCCTCACCATGTGGCTTCTGGTGGGTACCGCGGCATTCATCGGCACCGTGAAGCCGTGGTGACCACCTACCCCCGGGGCCGGGTGCTGCTGATCATGGCCGCACTGTTGCTGTCGACCGTGATGGCGAGCCTGGACTCCAGCTTTCTGCCGCTGGCGTTCCCGGACATGATCGATGACCTCGATTCGAACACCAGCGCGATCGTCTGGGTGGCGCTGGGCTACCTGGTGGCGGCAACGGGCCCCATGCTGCTGGCGGCGCGCATGGCGGACGCCTGGGGTCACGCGCGCCTCTTCCAGGTCGGCACGGTCATCTATTCCCTGGCGATGATCGGCTGCACGTTCGCGCCCGACGTACCCACACTCATTGCCCTGCGCCTGGTCCAGGGCGTGGGGATGGCGCTGTTCCTGCCGACAACCTTTGCGATTGCCACCCGCATCTATGGTCCGGCGCAGCGGGGTCGGGCGCTGGGCCTGTTGCAGGCGGCGAATGCGGCGGGATTCATCCTGGGGCCGGTATTCGCCGGCTGGCTGCTGGACGCCTATGACTGGCGTGCCACGTTCGCCAGCCGCATTCCGTTCGCCATTCTCACGATCCTGCTGGCGCTGCTCGCCCTCGATTTCCGCGAGCCGATGGCCGTTCCCGGCGCCAGCCGGCGCTTCGACATCGCGGGGGCCGTCTACCTCACGCTGGCATTGTTTGGAGTGCTGTTTGGCTGCAACCGGCTGCCCGTGGAGGACAACCACCGGGACCCGCTGGTCTGGGCAATCTTCGCCGGCGGCTTCCTGTTCTTCTGGCTGTTCATGCGGCGGGAGCGGACCTGCCCGGAGCCATTGATCGATCTCGATCTGTTCAGCCGAAGCCCGGCGTTTTCCAGGGCCTGTGTGGCGTTTGCGGCCATGTTCGCCAGCTTGCCGCTGACCCTGTTCGTCCTGCCGATCGTGCTCATAAACGGGCTCGAGATGCGGGCCTGGGACGTGGGCTTCATCATGGCGGTGTCGGCCGTGTGCACAACGCTGATGAGCCCCTGGTCCGGCCGGGCGGCGGACCGGTGGAACGCGGAGTGGCTGGCCTCGGCCGGTGCTGTGATCCGTGGCGTGGGTTATCTCCTGCTGCTGTTTGTCGCGGTCGACACCACGGCCGCCGGGTTGTACCTGCCGCTCATCGTGATCGGCATCGGCACCGGGTTGTTCTTCTCGCCCAACAACGCACTGCTGCTCGCCAACGCGCCTCCCGAGCGGGCCGGAATGGTTTCGGGGCTGTTTGGCACGATCCGGCAGGCCGGCTACGCCTTTGGCTTCGCGCTCATCGCGAGCCTGTTCGCCGCCACCCAGGACTTCTACGAGACGAACTGGACGCACACGGGCTTCGGTCACCTGACTCCGGAGACCGCTGATCAACTCACCGCCATCTTCGAGAGCGGCGGCATCTGGTCACCCGAGATGCTGATTTTCATCCTGCGCGTGTCCGCAATCGTCTGCGCCGCGATCCTGCTGCTGGCGCTGTTTAACTCGCTGCCCCGGTTGGCGACGACCGGCCGGCGCCAGGTTGCGGCGCTCGGCGCCGCGGCTGTTACTGCCGTCGCCGGGCTTTACGCCCTGGTCATGCTGGTGCCCGGTGGCGTAGCTGTGCGCGAGTCAATGGCAGAAGCGGCGGAGGCGCCACCGGCAGTGGCGGCCTTTGGCATGGCGGTGCGAAGTGCGAC
>JBDSWH010000027.1:0-16741 GCA_039926785.1 Gammaproteobacteria bacterium | reverse complement strand
GGGACACTTGCCGGCGGTCCGGCAGTTTCCAGAGGGCAGGCGCCGTGATGGCAAGTGGTTTCTCCTGCTGCACGATTCTCGCCGCGTCCAGCTGGTCCTGGAAATCCTGCAGCGCCGACTGCAGTCCGCCCACGCGGACGTCGGCCGCGACGATGACGTCAAGCCGCTTCAGCAGCGGCTGGCGGGTGGCCTCCAGGTCGCCCGCGAGATCATTCAGGCGCGAGCGAACGACGCCCGTCAGGAGATCGGAATCGCCGTCCACGGTGGTACCCGAATCCCCGTCAGTACCCATTTCGCCGGAGTCTGCAGGCTTGACCACACTGCGCAAGTACTCGGCATCGCTGCGCAACTCGTCGCGCCAGGGATCCAGGGTCGCTACCTCATCCTTCAGCCGCTTCCGCCACTTGTCGAAGATGCGGTCCAGGTTGCGGAGCTTTTGCAGAGTGGCGTTGACCTCCAGCATGTCGGAGCTGCTGGAGGACGCGCCGAGGTCACCCTTGCCGAGTACGGACTGGGTTTCCTTCGTCTTGTCCGGCAGGGCCACCGCAATGCCCGCCAGATCGGGCGCTGGCCGGCGCAGATACTCGTTGATCCTCGCCAGGCGACCACTGACCGCGTCCAGCCGCTGGACCAGTTCAGCGGCGCTGCCGGGCCGGGCCTCGGCGGCCGGCGGCGGGGCCGCTTCAGTCGCTGGGGATTCCGCCGCGGGGGCGGCGGCCGCAGCCAGCGCGAGGGCGCACCCCGCCAAACCAATGGCGACCCGATGGACCTGTTTGAACGGTATCAGCATGGGTTTAGTGTAACCGGATGGGCGCCGACTCCCCCACCACGCTCACCCACACCCCGGCCAAATCTTTGGCCACAACGCTGCGCGATTACGCAGTGAGGTATCGCGTTGACGTGCACTGCCCCCGCTGCGATCACGAGGCGCCGCTCAACCTGATGCGGTGGGCCCAGCTGGTGGGCTGGAGCACGCCGCTGGAGACGCTGAGGCATACGCTTCGGTGCGAGAAGTGCGGGAACAACATTGGTATTGAGTTGCGGATGAGTGAGCGGGAGCTGACTTCGACGGTCACACCGCAGGTTCCGGGGTATTAGCCATCCTTGCCGAAGTCGCAGCGAGTATCATTGCCGCAAAGCGCGCTCAAGGCGGTCGACGCCGCCAAGTACCTCACGTGATTCAAACAGGACACCTCATGCAATACCCGCACGGCACGACTATTGCTGTCACTGACGGCCAGAAGCTCCGTCTGTTCCGCAACACCGGCGACGAAAGTCACCTGCAGCTGCTGGAATCGCCACCGCCGGATATCGAGGGCCACAACAAGGGCTCGGGCCGCCGCCATCACAACAGTCCGGGCAATCCGGACCCGAGCCGGCAAGAGGAAGACAGCTACTCGTCAGCGGTGGCCGACTGGCTGAACGAGCAGGTTCTGGCCGGGAAAATCGGGCCGATCTATATCGTTGCACCGCCCCGCGCTCTGGGCGAGCTGCGCAGGCACTACCATACGACCCTGAAGGACAAGCTGCTGGGCGAGCTGGACAAGGAGCACACGAACGATACGGTGGAGGTTCTGCACCAGGCCCTGACCCACGCCTGACGAAGCGGCTGAGTCAGCGCTGCGACGCTCGCTCTCCGTGTCCCGGGGGCCACATCTTTGCGGTGGCGGACATCCGGCGCACGATCGATTTATGGATTTCCCCAAAGCATCCATGGAATGAACGTCGCCCCCACGATTCAGCGATGATTGTCGAGCGGACATAAAACGCCCGACTACGAGGGAATTGAACATGGCGCAGAGACCACGGCAGCGGCGTTTGGAGCCGACGCTCGCCCCCTTGCCACCGGTCGCGACTTCCAGCGCCCCGGATCGTGCGCGACCGACGCCTGACGCCCGCGCTGAAGTCGAAGCGGTGATTCACCAGACCGCGGAGGCCTGGAACTCGCAGGAATTCTCCAATGTGCTGAAATTGTGGGATCCAGCGGAGCCGACGCCGTTCTACCTCGCCGAAGAACAGGACGACTGGTTCATCGGCTGGGACAAGCTGCGCGCCTACCTGGCGCCCCCCAAACCCAGTCCCGCCGTTCAGGGCGTCCGCGAGGAAATGTACGACATCCACGTCAAGTTCATCGCGCCGGATCTTGCGCTCGCGGCATGGTGGCTGCACTTCGAGATGAAGATCATCGGCCGCAAGCCGATCGGCGAGGAAGTGAGGGTGAGCGCGGTGCTGCGCCGGACCCCCGACGGCTGGCGTTACATCCACTGGGCGGAGTCGCCCATGACGGGAACGATGTACGTGCAGAAATTAATGGAACGGGACGTCGACCAGGAGAAGTTCCAGGCGTGCCACGAGCGCTCGATGCAACGCTGGCGCGCGAAGCAGACGTCGTAAAGCGCTGGCAGTGGGGGGGATGGCGCCAACGCGAGTTCAACGATCAGGATTTCGGTCCGGGCCAGCCGATGGGCGATTGGGATATTCGCCGGCTGTCAGGAACGTCGTCGGCGCGCCGCCAGCATCGCGATGGTCACCAGCAACTCGCCGGGCTCGACCGGTTTCGACAAGTGGGTGTCGAAACCCGCGACCAGAGCTTTGGTGCGGTCCTCCGAGCTCGCGAAGGCTGTGAGCGCCGCGGCTGGGATTCTAGACCCTGACGCCCGCACAGCCCGGATCAGCTCGTAGCCGTCGCGTTTCGGCATGGCGATGTCGCTGATGAGTATGTCCGGGGGCCTGATCGCCATCTCTTCGAGTGCCGCTTCAACAGATTCGGCGGTGGCGACTTCCGCTCCGGCGTGCAGAAGTATCCGGCTAATCGCCTCGAGCGTCTGGTGCTGGTCATCCACGAGCAGGAGCTTGACGCCATCGAGTCGCGTCATTTCGCCGGTTTCCCGGCTACCGCCAGCGCGGACGGTCGCCATGTGGCGGGAGTGCACCCTCATCGCTGCGTCAGGAACGGGGAGCGCCACCGTGAATGTCGTGCCCTTGCCGGCGCCTTCGCTGCCGGCGTGCACGACGCCACCGTGGAGCTCTACCAATGTCTTTACGACGGAAAGTCCAATGCCCAGCCCTCCGTGCTCGCGAGCCGTCGAGCTGTCTCCCTGCCTGAAGCGCTCGAAGACGTGGGGCAGCAATGCCGGATCGATGCCACCGCCGGTATCAGCTACCGACACTTCGACGCGCGACCCGGTCACGCCAAGGGTCACCGTGACCGTGCCCCGTTCGGGCGTGAACTTGATGGCATTGGTGAGCAGGTTCCAGAAGACCTGCTGCAACCGCGTGGGATCCCCACTGACGGGAGGTGTCTCGGGGCCCAGGGATTCGTGGATGCGGATGTCCCGGGCGTCAGCCGCCGGCCGGACCGTTTCGATGGCGGCTTCAATTACGTCCGGTAGTGAGACGGGCTGCAAGTTCAGCCGGAGTTTCCCGGAAATGATCCTGCTCATGTCCAAGAGGTCGTTGATGAGCTCGACCTGGACGCGGGCATTCCGCTGGATCACGTCCGCGGCATGGCGGGTTTTTTCCGGATCGTTGGCCTGGGACTTCAGGATATGTGCCCATCCGAGGATCGTGCTGAGCGGAGTGCGAAGCTCGTGGGACAGCGTTGCCAGGAAATCGTCCTTGGAGCGGTTGGCCTTTTCAGCCTCGAGGCGGGCAACCTGTTCCGCCTCGAGTAGTCGCGCCTTCTCCGCTTCGGCAAGCCGGTTCGCCGTAATGTCCCGCCAGTTCATCACGACGCCGACGCACTGCCCACCCACGCGTTGGGGACCTACATAGCGCTCGAGTGTCCGGCCATCGCGCGTCTCGAACACGTCGCGCATGATGGTTTCCGGCGCGCTCGTCAGTTCGTCCGTGCGTGCGTGGAAGCGCCCCGTCTCCGTCAATTGTGCGGCGATATGGCCTGTCACCCGGCCGTCGGACGCAGCCACGAGGTCCGCGGGCGTCAGGTTCCAGAGGTCCAGGAACCTCTGGTTGCTGGCGATGACGCGACCCGCGAGGTCCATGGCAACAATTCCGTCCGGCGTCGATTCCAGCGTCGCATGCAGCAATGCGATGGAGCGGGCCAACTCCTCCCCTCGCGCTTCCAGAGCCTGCTTCGCCGTGACCAAGTCCTGCTCCGCGCGGCGCCGGACCGCCAGAATGGCCGCGGATGTCTGCAGGGCTGCCCTCCGCAGCTCATCGTCGCGTTCGTTACCGGGCATAGTCGCTCCGGTACGCCGCGTCCTTGACATCGCCCTGCGCAATGCGCTGGCTCGCCAGTCGTGTGCCAGCGACGCGTGCGGCGATCTTTGCGAACGCGGTCTCCCGGCTGGTGGACGTGTCGTCGCAGAAGGGCGCATACCCGCAGTCGTCGGTCGTCCCCAACTGACTCAGCGGGATGTAGCTTGCCGCTTCCAGCACGCGCCCACAGACTTCCTCTGGCGTGTCTATTCGGGGATCCAGCGGGTCGACCACTCCCACGAAGACCCGCTGGTGTGGCTTGAGCTCGCGGGAGATCAGCGCGAGAACGCGGCCGCGGTCCGGTTCCCTGGCGAGAGCAACATAGAACATGCCCGCGTTGAGCTGAAAAAGGCTGGGTAGCAGGTCGGCGTAATCCACGTCTGCGCTGTGGGTCGAGTCGCGATCGCCGCCAGGGCACGTGTGCACTCCGACGCGCCGACGCTCATCCGGCGAAAGCCGATTGAGCGCCAGGTTGTTGAGGTGGATGAAGCTGTTTAGCAGCTCGCCGCTCGGATCCAGCTTGCATGCAAGCCTCCCTTCCGTGAAATCGACCTGCACCGAATGCGCCCCGCGCTCGAGGCATCCCCTGACCTCGTGCTCGTGCTCGTCGAGGAGATCGGCGACGAATGCCTTTCGGGTATAGCCCGGGAGCTCCTCCGCGGGGTACAGCAGACTCACCGCTGAGGGTGAAATCACCGCCTGTTTCAGGGGGCGGCAGGTCAGGCGGCGCGCGTCATCCAGGAATTCGTACGCATATCGGCGATAATGGAAGGGACCTTTTGTGAGACGGGGCCAGCGCCGCACATGGTTGGTGAACTTCAACGCGAAGCCATCCGGTGCCAGGTTGGGCAGCCCCTCCACCGCGTAGGTGGCGAAGTTGTGGAATTTGCGTTGCTCGCCGTCCGAGATGACGGGTGAGCCGGTGTCCTCGAAGCGACGGATCGTGTCCTCGAGCGCGCGGGCGTAGGCCGTCTCCAGTGCCGCCGAACTCACTACGCCGGCGGTGTGGCCCTCCCACGCGGCGAGCAACTCGCGAGGACGTGGAATGCTCCCGATGGGTTCCGTCGGGATGTCCACGATAACGGAGGATGGAATCATGTGGCTCACGCTGGCGCGGATTCACCGGCATAATAACCGATGCCCACCTGAGGCGGAGAGTAGGAGTAATCCTACGGAACGCAGCGCTAGCAGTGCCTACCCGGCGGCGGCTGTTCGGTCGTGATGGCCCCGGCGCACTGTGGCGGTGGCTGTTGATGTCCAGCCAAAGCTGACCCCTCCTCATCCAACCGACCTGGTTACCCGCGGGTGGAGGCCTCCCATACGCCGCTGGCGCCGGGTAGCCATCACGTTGTCAGGCTCACGCTACGGGAGGACGAGGCAAATCATTTCGCCGCGAATTCGCTGATGCCAAGCTATCGATTTGATGGTGCAACCGGGTGATGGTGGAGCCGGGGCGGAACCGCGGGCTTAGACGGCGCTTCTCGCACCCCTCGGTCATCGTGCACTGTAGGATATTTCCGTAGTCTGTTTCACTCGATAGCGACATTAACACTCGCCCGGTCTGACGGCGGCATCTGTTGATTAGGAGTAAGAATAGAAATTACCCCCCCGTGCAAGGTAAGAAAACATGGACAAGTGCGAAGGCGACAACTGCACCTGCGAACTCGGCAAAGACCGCGTTCAGCGAGAGGGTCAGGCGTTTTGCTCGCAGGGCTGTGCGGACGGTCAGGGCTGTACTCACCCCGGATGCGGTTGCGCCGAACAATCCACCTAAGCGAGCAATCGTAAGGAGCTTGATGATGTTCGAAGAGCCCAATCCGATCCGGCAACCGGTGCAGGACCCGCCGCTTGGTGGCCGAAAGGTGCCGCCAGAGCCGGCTCCAGACCCTGCCCGGCCGGAGTACCAATCATCGGCCTACGGGCGCGGCGCGCCGTAGAATTTCCTGAGCTAAGCAAGAGCGCCGCGTCATTCGTGGCCCTATTCGCTTCGAGCAAGGCGGAATGGTGAAATGTTGCTCGGCGTTTCTGCCACGTCGTTGCGCTTACAGCGACTTACTTTCGTTAAATAATCACCCAAGAAAGTCGGGTAAGTGTCTGATCTTATGGTGGAGCCGGGGAGGATCGAACTCCCGGCCTCCGCATTGCGAACGCGGCGCTCTCCCAGCTGAGCTACGGCCCCACACCAGGCGCGCAGTTTAGCCGAATCTTCCCCGGCAAATAAATCACGCGGCCAGCACGCACCGCCCCAGGTCCAGCACCAGGGCGTCCCGGCCCGGGGCGCGCAGGCGGCAGGAGACCACGTTGGCGTCCTGCCAGAGCTCGGCCAGCAGGGTCTCGCCGGGGTAGGCGGGGCCGGCAAAGCGGCACGAGAAGGCACGTATCAATGTGTGGTCGTACTCGCAGATCTCCCGGAGGATTGCGAGGCAGGCGATCCCCTGCACGCACAGGCCATCGAGCACCGGGGTCATTGCCACGGGACGCCCCGCCTTCTGGCCGGCGGACAGGCGGAACAGCAGCGCCTGGTCGGTTCGCGTTTCGCACAGCCGGGTCATGTCCGGGCGTCGGTCGGGAATCAGTTGCGAGCCCGCATGGCCGCCGCCGCTGGGACCATTGCCTTGGGGCCCGCCGAAGCCACCGTCGCCACCCGCAAGCCAGGTGCGCCGGACCGTGAACACCGGCTGCGCGTCCCCTTCCCGACGCGCCCGGGTCTCCACCGTAATCAGCGCCCCGCCCGCTGCGCCCTTGTCGAGGACTGCCGCCACGTCGCTGTCCAGGAGCAGTGTGCCGGCGTCTTCCATGGGCCGCTCAACGCTGACGCTTTCGTCGCGCGGGAACACCCGGGCCACATTCCAGCCGCAATCGTCGAGAAGGCGGTTGCCCACCAAGGTGCTGGCGAACGTCGGCAGGGTTCGTAGTCCTGCCGGGTTCGTGACGTAGGTCAGTTCGTTGCGGTGGTCAGGGTTGCGGCCGAGGCCGACGCCGAGGGCGTAGAGGAGGATATCCCGATCGGTGTACTGGACCCGTTCACCCCGCGTACGGAGCGACATCAGGTGCTCGTAGTCGATCGGCATCCTTATTCTTCGGGCGCCACCGTGAGGCTGATGCCGTCGATCGCGTCGGTGACCTTTACCTGGCAGGCCAGGCGGGACTCACCGGCGCGGAAGTTCTCGGTGCTCTCGAGCAACTCCAGTTCGTCGCTGTGCGCGTTCGGCAGCTTCTTGAACCAGTCCGC
Organism: Gammaproteobacteria bacterium; assembly: GCA_039926785.1. Taxonomy (GTDB): domain Bacteria; phylum Pseudomonadota; class Gammaproteobacteria; order Steroidobacterales; genus SHZI01. The sequence continues at coordinate 9,291 of JBDSWH010000027.1, read as the reverse complement.
GGCCACGAACACATGACAGGTGGCGCAGGAACACATGCCGCCACACAAGGCCTCAATGCCCTCGTCCAGCTCGCGAAGGGGCTCCATCAGAGTGAGGCCGTTGTCGACGGTAACGGTGTGGGCATTGCCGCCCCGGTCGGTGACGTGAATGGTAGGCATCTCGGATTATCTTACCGTGGTCAAAAAACGCGCGGAAATATAGCACGGGCCGCCGCCCAAATCAGGGTCAGGCCCATCACGTTCAAGCTCGGCCCACGTTCACGTCGAAGGGCGTCTGGTAGTAGGTGCTGTCTTCCGCCCAGCGCTTGGCCTCCTCCATCAGCTTGCGCATCCGGAGCTCGGCCGTGCTGACTTCGGCACAGTTTTCACAGCGCGGATCGTCGCAAGGCTGGCGCGAGTACAGCCAGAACTGGATGGCGCCGGCCAGGAGGCCATCGGCCAGGTCCCAGGAATCCGCGTCGTCGTCGGCGTCGATCAGCCGATTGCCGAGTTCGATCACCTGCTCGGCGGCTTCATCCAGCATGGTCTTGTCGTCTTCCATGAGCCTTGCCCCCGCAGGTGCTATCGATCCGACATGCTATCAGAGGCGAAACACAACGCCGGCGAGAACTTCCCACTGCCAGACGATGCTGCCACTCACGCCGATCAGGCAGCCGCTGCCTGCGGGTCCGGAACGGCAAAACACCGCCTCGTTGCTGTCCACCAGCGAGCCGAACACCCGGCCGTCCAGGCGCAGGCCAACGCGGGAAGTCGTTGCAATCTTGTAGCCGCCGCCGATGCCGAAGGCGAAGAAGGTCTCGGAGTCGAAGCTGCTGTCGTCCGGTTCGAAGCGGGACGCGCCCACCGTCGCAACGATATAGGGCCGGGCCCGGTCACCCTCGAACCAGTAGGTCCCTCCCGCCTGGAGGTAGGTGATATCCAGCTGGGTCGGCGGCGTCTCGCCGGGAGCAAAGAGGCCCGCGGTGTCCAGCGACGTGGATTGGCGGCCCAGGTACACCTCCCACTCCGTATTGTCTTCTGCCGGCCAGTTCACAATCAGGCCGAAACTGGACGCGTCATCGATATCGATGTCGGGACCGGTGGCGTCACCATTCACGTCCTCGTCCGCCTCGAACGCGCCACCCAGCCGATAGCCGACGAAGGGTGTGATCTCGATGCCGTACTTCACCGGACCCTCGGCCTGGGCAAGCGCCGGCAGCAGCAGGAGAAGTATCAGGAGCCTTCGCATCATGCCGCCTCCGTCGCAATAAAGTCGGGAATGGTAACGGTGCACAGGGTGCCCTGGCCGAGTTCACTTTCAATGACCAGTGACCCCCGGTGCGCTTCCGCGATGCGTTTGGCCAGGTACAGACCAAGGCCCAGGCCACCGGTACTCCGGCTCCGCGCAGGGTCAGCGCGGTAGAACGGCTCGGTGATCCGCGGAAGGTGCTCCTTGGGAATACCCGGCCCGTGGTCCCGCACCCGGAGGACCACCATGCCGGGCTTCGCCGTGAGTTCAACTTCGACCGGTAGACCGTCCGGTGGCGTATACCGGAGCGCGTTCTCGATCAGGTTCTTCGCAACGAGCCGCACCCGCACGGCATCCACGTCCCGGACCACGGACTCGCCCGGCAGGTGCAGGTTGATTCGATCGAAGCGGTCGTGAAACTCCGAGTTGATCAGTGACTGGAGCATGGCGCCCAGCTCGACGCTGGAACGCCGGAGCGTGGTGTGGCCGGCATTCATCCGCTCGCTCTCAAGCAGGTCGGCAATGAGTCGCTCCATCTCCCGAATATCGCCGAGGAGATCGTGTTTAACCTGGCCATCCTCAAGGAACTCAAGGGCCACCTTGGCGCGGGTCAGCGGCGACCGGAGCTCGTGACTGATGGCCAGGAGCAGCTGCCGCTTGGCCTCCAGCATGTCCTTGACGTCGTCTGCCATGTGGTTGATGTCGGCCGCGAGGTCTCCCAGGTCGTCCCGGCGGGAGGACCTGATCCGGTAGTCGAGGTCACCCTGACCAATGCGGGCCGTGCCCTTCTGGATCCACTTGATCGGCTTCACCAGCCAGCGCACGGCGAAATAGCACCCCACGAGCACGATGATGGAGATCAGTGCGATTGCCGGCTGGGTGTAGTCCGGCCGCGGCGTCTCGGACATCCGGGGCGAGGCGATGATGATCTTGTACCCGTCGCGCACGAGTTCGACGAACGCGTGGCGCCGGTACTCGCCGAAGCGAACCAGTTTGAGGTTCTTCGCCCAGGATTCGAGGTTCTGCTGGCTCTTCTTGTCGAGGCCCAGAAAGTCGATGGGAATGGGACCGAAGGGTATCTGCTCGATCTGCGGGAACGCGGGATCCGATGCCCAATCGACCCCGGGGCCGCTCAGCCGGATATCCACTGGCACACGTTCCGTAATCGCGCGGGCGCGCTCGATATTTGGCGGTGAGCCGATGTCGTTCAGTACGTAGTCGGCGTGGAGGGAGATGTGCGCCCCGACCACCTCACGCAGGAAATCCTGGTCCAGCACCAGCAGATAGACGAAACGGCCGACCACCGCGTAGACGATCGCCGTGAGGATGAAGATTCCGAGCAGCCGGGCGGACAGCGAGCGGCTGATTTCCTTGATCACGACGGCTGTACCTCTTCGCCCACGAACGCATAGCCGGTGCCCCACACGGTCTTGATGAAGCGCGGCTGGCGGCTCGTGTCCTGCAGCTTCTGGCGGAGGCGACTGACCAGGATGTCAACTGAACGGGAGAAGAGCTGCGCGTCGATGCCACGAAGTTCGTTGAGAATCTCGTCCCGGTTGAAAGTCTTCCCAGGGTTCGTGGCGAAAAGCACCAGCAGTTGGTACTCCATGGTCGTGAGATCGAGTGGCTGCCCCTCCAGCTCCGCTGACCGGCGCTCCAGATTGACGGCGAGATCACCGAACCGCAGCGTCCTGTCGTCGCTCCGCGGGCGGCCCCGTCTGAGGACATTCTGGATCCGCGCGACGAGCTCCCGCGGCTCGAACGGCTTGGGCAGGTAGTCGTCCGCCCCGATCTCGAGGCCAACGATGCGGTCGGTGACTTCACCACGGGCCGTCAGCATGACCACGGGCACGGAACTGGACTTGCGAATGGTCCGACAGACCTCAAAACCGTCCTGCTCCGGCAGCATGACGTCGAGGATCACGAGGTCCGGCTTGTCTCGCTGGATCTTCGCCAGGCCAATGGAGGGCAGTGTCGCCACGTCAAGCTGCAGGTCGAAGCGCTGGAAGTATGCCTTCAGCAGCTCACCAAGCTTTTCGTCGTCGTCGATCAGGAGAATTCGTGTCATGCGTCACAGTCTTCCCAGGCGTGGTCCTGTGTAATGCGCGGCGCTTTGGGCCTGCTGACTCACTTTATCAAGTTTGAATTCTAAGCCCTTGTCTCCCAAGGGCGATTGGGCGTTACAAACTGTTACAGCGTGTTACCCGCGTGAAAGGAAAGTGCAATGCACGGTTCCTATAGTACGCGCACCCAAAGGACTTGGGCCGACCACACAAGGAGAGTGACTGATGTTCCGGAATTTCACCTTTAACGATATCGAAAAGCTTGGTGAAGCGATGCTCGCCGCGGTGGCACTTCTCGTCCCCGTGCTTGCCCTCACCATGCTCCTGACGACCTGACCAGAGCGGGCCGGAATACAGCCTCGTCAAAACGCCTTCGGTTCCGGCTCGCATCTGGTGACTACCCGGTCGTCGCGCCGTCGGTGACCGGCAGGGGCCACCGGGCATTAACCTTCTCGGTAGCCAGCACCAGTAACGGAACTGCCACCGCCCACACCAACGCCAGCACCGCATATACGGCCATCTCACCGGCCAGCAGTCTGGCAGCACCCAGCTTGACCCCCGCAATGTAGGCCACGGGCCCGCCGATGGCACCAAGTGCCGCGGCCAGCAGGTAACGGCCGTGCAGCCAGCGCATGGACCCGTTCAGGGTCAGGGCAAAATTAACCCACATCCCCAGGATCCAGTACGGAGCCACCGCCGTGAACGGCAGCGGCTCCGCATACGCCAGCAGGTGGGCCTGGATAAACAGGGTGTCCACCACGAAGCCCACGACACAAGCAATCCCGACCAGCGCGAACTCGGCCCGCGGATTGGTTACGGCGCGGAAGTGCCAGGCGGTGAACGGCGCCAGCGCGATGGCGCCCAGCCATGCGCGGTGCGTCCCGGCCCCGAACAGACTTAGGAACCAGACGACCTGGAACCCGATGAAGTTGATCAGGGCCCGGAGGATCAATCCGACTCCCAGCGCCGACTCCCGGCGTCTACTTCCAGCGACTTCGGGTCTCGGCCATCTGCCGGGAGCCAATGCGCATGTCGAGCCGGCGGTTGAATTCGTCCATACCCAACACTTTTTGCGGCAGGACATTCATGGGGTCGGTGCGGTAGCCCAGTTCGCGGACCTTGTAGTCGAACTCCTGCTGGGCGGCGCGCTCGCGCTCAGGCACGGTATCGGCATCATCCAGCCACCGGAACCAGCGATCCACGAATTTCCCCAGGTACTTCTCGCAAGTGCCGATGTTTTCGTCATTGAGTTCGGCATGGGAACTCGTGGCAATGGGCGACATCATGGCGCGCAGGTACGTGCCATGGCTCACGAAGCGGGTCCACTTGGGGTCGCTGCGGAACTGCAGAAATTCCTGGTTGGCAGGCTCGTAGTACTTGAGCAGATAGTCGTAATTTGTGCGGAGGTCGACGCGAGGCATGTACTCGGCATAGAAATACAGCTTTGGGATCGTGCCAAAGATGATGCCAAGGTGCGGAACGCGGTTCTGCTGACTCAGGAATACCGTGGCATTCATGTCGAGGATGCTGGCTTTGCGATTGCCGAGCCAGGAATGCACCAGCCAGTCCACGTCAGTGCCGGTATAGGCCTTGAAGCAGCCTTCGAGCTGGCCGTCGGTGGATTTCCAGTAGTCCTCCCCCTCCGTCTGCGGATGACGCTTCACGTCGAATCGCGACTGCACCCGGTCGGCAATCTTGGAGTGGATATTCCAGCACCGCTCCCAGGCCTTCGAAACGTCCACGTTGGGGCTTTCGGCCAGGAACTCCATGATTGTCTTGGTTTCGGCGCCGCGGGTGAGTGGCGCGTCGGTCTTTGTTGCTTCCATATCGAGCCTGCTGGGTGGTGGGTCAATGAGTGGTGCAGTTTAAGCGATAATCCGGCGCAATAGCCCCAGGACCCTGTCATGCCCAGTGCGCAGATCAACGGCCACCACATGTATTACGAGATCCACGGCCAAGGGAATCCGGCCCTGTGCATGGGGGGATGGGGCACCTATTGCCATGGCGGGGAGCGCCACCTGGCGCGGGGCCTCATCGACCGCTACCGCGTCCTGATCATCGATTACCGGGGTATTGGCGAATCGATGGATGACGCAACGCGTGGACCGGAGATGGCGCTGCACGCGGCTGATGTCATCGGCCTTCTCGATCACCTGGGCTGGTCCCGGGTGCACTTCGTCGGCCTCGTGGGCATGGGCGCCTGCATTGCGCAGGAGGTCGCCATCAGTCGTCCCGATCTGGTGCGAAGCATGGTGAACATGGGGGCCTGGGCCAGCGTGGACCCCTTCCTGTACGGCCAGCTGGAAATGCTCCGCGACATTCACCGGGATTCCGGCTTCCTCGCATTCCAGAAACACGTCTGCCTGATGTCCTTCCTGCCGGATTACTACAACGCGAACCGGGACCGGCTGCTGGGGCCCGAAGGCCCCTGGAGCGAACTCAACGGCCGGTATGCCGCCCATGAGCGGCTCGTGGCCGCGTGCCTGGCCCACGACGTCGCACCGCGACTCCAGAAAATCCGCGCCCCCACTCTCATCATCCACTCCGGCCAGGACCAGGTGACGGGACCGCGCACGACGCTGCCGCTCGAGAAGGGCATTCCGGGCGCCGAGGGCATCCTGATGAGCGATGTGGCACACGTGGTCGCCGGACGGGAACAGAAAGCGGCCTTCGCCGGGCTACTCCTCGGCTTCCTGGAGCGGCACTAGTGGAGCCCGGACTTACGGCAGAGGATGAGGCCCGGATCGACGCGCAGATTTCCGCGCTGGGGATCCACTCCCTTCAGCGCCACATCATCCTGTGCAGTGACCAGACGAAGCCGAAGTGCTCGACCCGCGAAGCCAGCCTGGAGTCCTGGGAATACCTGAAGCGCCGTCTGCGCGAACTGGGACTGGCGGCGGGTGGCGGTGTGTACCGGACCAAGGCCAACTGCCTGCAGGTGTGTCTCGCTGGGCCCGTGGCGCTGGTCTATCCCGACGGCACGTGGTACCGCTCGTGCACACCTCAGGTGCTTGAGCGCATTATCCAGGAACACCTCATCGGCGGCCGGCCCGTCGAGGAATACGTCATCGCGCGGCGGCCGCTGCCACAAACAGAAACCTGATCAAGTCCAGACTTAGGCGACTGGCTTGGATAGCGTGGGCCCGCGACAGTGCACCTTCCTGTCGATGTCGGGAGATTCCAGGTGCGGCGTGGCCACCGGTATTTTGGTCGACGATGGCTGGTGGCCGTGCTGGCGCTGCTGGCGGTGGCCACGGATGGCGAGGTATCCGCAAAGGATGACAGTGCCTGCCTGCGACTCGAGAACCGCATCGCCGACCTGCGCCTGAAACTTCGCCTGGGCTACTCGGCACGCGAGGGACGCGTGTATCGGCAGAAATTGGCGGCCCTGGAGGCCGAACGCCGGATGCGGTGCAGGTAAGGGGCCCGGCGCCCCGAGCGAATCTGGCAAGAAGTACCCCGACACGGGACCTATGGCCAGACTGGAACTCGGACCGCCGGGCTTGTTTCTGAAGAAGGGAAGCTTAAAGCCGCGGGCAGGAAGCCAGTATATACATCTGATTCCTCACCGCATCCCGCGCCAAAATGGTCGTTGGGGCTTGCCGCGTGATGGCAAATTGTCGGTCTTAATAATCTGATTTATAACGTTTTATCGACCATTAGAGCACGTCCAGGTCGGGAATTGTGCGACGCAGAAAGGCGTGGTCCAGCCATCGAATCCGGGGTTGACTTTCGCGGACCGTTTGACCGCCGTTCAGGCGTGCGCGTAGCACCCTGTACCGCGCGCCGGCCGGTCTGGGATACTGCCTGACATGAGCGTTCCCGCCGGTACCGTGATCAACTTGTTCGGTCCGGTCACCCCGGCGGCCGACCCCCCGGAGCCGCCGTTGCCGGCCGTCAGCGTCATCATTCCCGTCGTCGGTGATAACGAAAAGCTGGCCCGCCTCCTCCACCGCCTGCGCAGCCTTCCCGTGGCGCCCGACGAAATCGTGATTGTTGATGGCGGCTCCAGTGCCGGCTGCCGCAGCCTGGCCCGTCGCTTCCGCTGCGTCTATGTGGGCACGCGACACGGTCGCGGTCGCCAATTGCATGCCGGGGCCTTGCGGGCGTCGGGCGATGTTCTGTGGTTCCTGCGCGCGGATGCCGAGCCACCGGCGGACGGCGTGTCCCTGATCCGCGGGCGCCACCTCGCCGGAGCTGCCGGCGGCTACTTCACGTTCCGGTTCGCCGGCGAGGCCACCTGGTACAAGCGTCTCCTGGCGCGCCTGATCAACTGGCGCACCCGGTTTGGCACCCCCTACGGTGACCAGGGCCTGTTTGTCGAGCGTACCGCTTACGACGCCGTCGGCGGGTTCGCGGATACGCCCCTCTTCGAGGAAGTGCCCCTAGTGCGCGCGCTGCGCCGGCGCGGCGACTTCACGCGGGTCGCTGAGGACATCGGCGTGTCGCCCCGGCGCTGGGAGCGTGACGGCTGGCTCTGGCGAAGTGTGGCGAACCGGCTGCTGGTTATGGCCTACATGGCCGGCGTGCCGCCACGCCGGCTGGCGCGCCGCTACCAGCCGCTGGGCCCGGTGGAGGTTCCCGACGCGGACAGCGACCTGTGCTGACGCTGGTGGCGACCGAGGCGCCCTCGTCCGGAGCGACTGAGCCGGGCTGGATCCAGCCTCACGCGCTGGACGAGTTGTGGTTCCACACCGGCACCGCCTGCAATCTCGACTGTCCTTTCTGCCTCGAAGGCTCCCGACCGGGGGACAACCGCCTCCAACGGATCACCCTTGCGGATGTGCGGCCGCTGATGGACGAGGCACTGGCCCTTGAGGTCAGGCAGTTTTCGTTCACGGGCGGCGAACCATTCGTGGTGAAGGACATGGTGGCCATCCTCGAGCACGCGGCCAGCCTGCGGCCCTGCCTCGTGCTGACCAATGGCACCGCGCCCGTCGTTCGCCGCCTGGCCCAGATCCGCCGCCTTGCCGGAGCGGCCCATCCGATAGCGTTCCGGGTGAGCCTCGACTTTCCCGACGAAGGCCGGCATGACGCCGGCCGCGGTGCCGGCAATTTCCGCCTTGCCCTGCAGGGACTGCGGGGCCTCCACAAGGCCGGCTTTCGCGTCTCCGTTGCCCGCCAGGTGCAGGCGGGCCGTGACGAACGCGAGATCGACAGCGAGTTTGGGCAGTTGCTGGCGGCCGAGGGTCTGCCGGCGGACCTGCAAATCCTGTCGCTCCCTGACTTTGGACTGCCCGGCGAGCAGCTGACCGTGCCGCGAATCACCACCGACTGCATGACGCGCCACCACACCGATGCCACCCGTCGCGCGTTCATGTGCGCCTCCAGCAAGATGGCGGTCAAGCAGGGCGGTCGCATGCGTATCTATGCCTGCGCGCTCGTCGACGACGATCCACGCTACGACCAGGGCGACTCACTCGCGGGCGCACTGGGTTCCCGCGTGCTGCTCCAACACCATCGCTGCTACAGTTGCTTCTCTTGCGGCTCGTCCAGCAGCCGCCTGGGGTGGTGAATGCTCGTGATTGATCCGGCCTGGGCCGGCAAGGTGCAGTTCTACGAATTGCTGTTCGGCGCCTGGACTGTTTACATTTTCCTGGTCCTGATGTGGGAAAAGGTCTTGCGTATGCCACTGGCCGAGTGGCGCTACGTGCTGCTGAATTTCATGGGCGCCGGGGCGTTCTGGATCAACCACTACTTCCAGAAGGCACCACTCTGGTTCGTGATGCTGAACACGTACACAGTGGTCTTCCTGGTCGTCTGGTGGTGGGTCGGCGTGAGACGCCAGGCAAAATCGGCGGCCTGGAAGTTACTCGCGACCGGGGGCGCAGTGGTCTACACCGTCGCGTTCATCGCGCTCGAGCAGCTGGCCCGGCTTGGGGTGGAGGGTTATGGCGTGAACGAGTTCTGGTTCATGGCCGCCAGCTTCCTGGGGTTCGTCTCCGTCATCCTCTGGCGTGCCCGGGACTGAGAGGCACCGGGTTTGCATCCTTGCAACTT
>JBDSWH010000026.1:0-5373 GCA_039926785.1 Gammaproteobacteria bacterium | reverse complement strand
GCGCAACCTGCCCGTGGACATCGCGCGCGACCTTTGCGCCGACGTCGTGATCGCCGTGTCGCTGGCCTCGCCACCGCCCAAGCTCGAGGACCTTGCGGCCGCCACGTCCCTGGCGGGCCGAACGCTGGACGTGCTGATCGATGCCAACCAGAAGGCCCAGATCGCCAGCCTGACCGACCGGGACATCAGCATCGTGGTGCCTATGGGCGACATTGGCTCCGCGTCCTTCGATCGGGTGCCCGATGCGGTGCCTCTAGGCCGGGAGGCCGCCCTGAAGCAGGAGGCACAGCTGCGGCGCCTCGCGCTGTCCGAGGATCAGTACCGGGCCTGGCGGCTCGCGCTCAATCGCGAGGGCAATGCCCCCATTCATCTGGCGGACGTCAAGGTGACGGGCCTCCATCGGGTAAATCCCGATTTCGTGCAGGGCCAACTGCAGGCGGTGGGTCCGGGAAAGGAAGTCACTCGGGCGCAGATTATCGAGGACACCGGCCGGATCTTTGCGCTCGGTGATTTCGAACGGGTGGCCTACAACCTCCGTGGCCCGCCAGACGCGCGGACCCTGGAAATCTCGCCCGTGGAAAAGTCGTGGGGTCCCGATTTCGTACGCTTTGATGTGGGGCTCGCCGCCAACGGCACGGGTTCCCTCGAAGCGCTCGTTCGGGCGGAGCACAATCGCACGTGGTTGAACCCGCGGGGCGGCGAGTGGCACAGCACCCTGCAGCTCGGCGAACAGATGATCCTGGAGACCGACCTGTACCAGCCCCTCGACGTACCGCAGCGCTGCTTCGTGCAGCCGACGGCGCACTACGAGCGCAATACCGAGGACATCTACAATGATGGAGACCGGGTGGCCAAATACCTCCTGAGCGAGCTTTACGGGCAGGTCGACCTGGGGACGAACTTCAGTACCCGCACGCAGCTCCGGATTGGCGTGCGCAGCGGCTGGCTCAAGGCGGAGCGGGACACGGGTCCAACAATCCTGCCGGAGCTGGACAGGGAGGTGGACTCGAGCGTGCAAATGCGCGTGGTCTACGACACAAGAAACTCGGCTGCCATGCCAACCAGTGGAACGTTCCTCAATGCGCGTCTGGCCAGTTCGGGATCCTGGCTGGGCGGCGAGCAGGATTACAGCCTGGCGGAGGGCGTCATCACCAAGTCCTTTCCGTTTCGTGGCGATGCCCTGAGCCTGATCCTGGGGGGCGGCGATCAGCTGGATGGCGACCTGCCGCCAACCCAGGAGTTCCAGCTGGGCGGTATCCGCACGTTCCCCGGCCTCCAGCGCGGTGAGTTGCGCGGCTCCAGTTACTGGTTCGCGGGCTCCAGCTACTACTGGAAGGTGGCCGATATCCAGTCGCTGTTCGGTCAGGCGCTCTACGCCGGGCTGCGGCTCCAGAGCGGGCGTATGGGTGATCGCATCGACAACGTGACGGATGGCGCGCTGAATGGCGTGTCCGGATCCCTGGGCGGAAGCTCACCCGTCGGGCCTTTTGTCCTGTCGCTCGGCTACGTGGACAACGGCAGCTGGCAGTTGCAGCTGGCACTTGGCCGGCCCCTCGCCGAGGGCTCGATTCTCGACGAGATCCGCTGACAGTCGCTACATCAACCATGAAATTCCCAGGATTTTCACTTCTCGGGCTGCTCGTCGCCGGCTTTGCCTGGGCGTTCTAGGGCCGTGAGCAGAGGCAGACTCTGATCTCGCACCTGAACGTCGAGCCCATCGGCGTGGTCCACAGCGGTCTCAAGTCGAAGGCCGAGGCGGCCCGCCAACCCGCCGCCGCCAGGTCGGCGACAGCGCGTATCGAGCTCTACCCGGGTCGTAACTTCGAGCACGCCCTGGACGATCTGGAGGGCTGGGAGCGCATCTGGGTACTGTTCTGGTTTCACCTGAACGACTCCTGGCGGCCAAAGGTGCTGCCACCCCGGAGCGCCTCCGGTCGCAAAGGCGTCTTCTCCACCCGTTCACCGTACCGGCCGAACCCGCTGGGCCTGTCGGCCGTCCGCCTCGAGCGCGTCGAAGGTCTCGTGCTGCACATCAGGGAGGTCGACATGGTTGACGGCACGCCGGTGCTCGACATCAAGCCCTACGTGCCCTACACGGACGCCTACCCCGGCTCGACAACGGGCTGGCTGGAGGACGAGGCGCTGGTCGGTCGTTACACGGGCTCCGGTGACGCGCCCCCCGATCCCATCACCGCCTGGACCGTGCACTTCGAACCGCTGGCGGCCGAACAGTCCGCCTGGATTGAGGCACGCACCGGCCTGCCGCTCCGCGAACGAATCACGGCGACCCTCATGCTGGGACCGCAACCCCACGCCTACCGCCGGATCCGCCAGGACGGCGCCGACTTCCGGCTGAAGGTGAAGGAGTGGCGGGTGCGCTTCACCCTGGCCCGGCGGGACATCCGGGTGCTGGCCATCAGCTCGGGATACCGTCCGGCGGATATTGGCCGCTCGGCCGACCAGCGGGAGGATCCCCTGGCCGTGCACCGGGATTTCCGCGCCGCGTGGAAGTAGGTCCGGCCGCCGTACAATGCGCCGGACCCCGCGGACCCAGCCTATATATAGAGGGATCCCCATGAGCACCAACCAGCAACTGCAGCAGCGGCGCGAACAGGCCATGGCCCGGGGCATGCCCAGCCAGCTGGCCGTCTACGTCGCCCGCGCGGCCAACGCCGAGCTCTGGGATGTGGAAGGCCGCCGCTACATCGACTTCGGCACGGGCATCGCGGTGCTGAACACCGGCCACCTGCACCCGGGCGTGCAGGCCGCGGTCCGTGACCAGCTCGACCGCTTCAGCCACACCTGCTTCATGGTCACGCCCTACGAGTCGGCGGTGACATTGGCCGAGAAACTGAACGCGCTGGCACCCGGCAAGACGCCGAAGAAGACCCTGTTCGTGACCACGGGTGCCGAGGCCGTGGAGAACGCGGTGAAGATCGCCAAGGTGCACACCGGCAGGACGGGCGTGATCAGCTTCGGCGGTTCTTTCCACGGCCGCACCCTGCTCGCGATGGGGCTCACCGGGAAGACGGCGCCGTACAAGACGGGCTTTGGACCATTCCCCGCGGAGATTCACCACGCGCCATTCCCGATCGCCTACCACGGCATCACCGTCTCTGACGCACTGGCGGGGCTCGAGCGCCTCTTCGCCGAGGACATTGAGCCGGCCCGGGTGGCGGCGATCATCGTGGAGCCCGTGCAGGGGGAGGGCGGGTTCTATATTGCGCCACCTGAATTCCTGACAGCGCTCCGCGCGCTCTGCGACCAGCACGGCATCGTGCTGATTGCCGACGAGATCCAGACGGGCTTTGGCCGCACGGGCCGGATGTTCGCCATGGAACACTCTGGCGTGGAGCCGGACCTGATGACCGTGGCCAAGAGCCTCGCCGGCGGTTTCCCGCTGGCGGGTGTCATTGGCAAGGCCGCGATCATGGACGCGCCGGCGCCTGGCGGCCTCGGCGGCACCTACGCCGCGTCGCCGATCGGTTGCGCCGCCGGACTGGCCGTGCTGGAGGCGATGGAAAAAGAGCAGCTGCCCGCCCGGGCCACCCAGATCGGCGGCCTGATCACCGCGCGGCTGCGCGCGCTTGCGGCGAAATTCAATGGCATCGGTGACGTCCGCGGGCTGGGCGCGATGGTGGCCATGGAGCTGGTGAAGGACGGCAAGGCCGACCTGCCCGACGCCGATCTCACCCGGGACCTGGTGCAGGGCGCGGCCCGCAACGGCTTGGTGCTGCTGTCCTGCGGACGGCACAAGAACGTCGTCCGTTTTCTCGTGGCGTTGACGGCCAGTGATGCGCTCGTCGGGGAGGGCCTCGACATCCTGGAGCAGACGTTGGGCGAACTCCGGATTCCGACACCGGCCGTTAAACGGAAGCGACAGGCCTGACCCCATGAGCCCCCTGCTGGTATTCGTGGCGGTGCTGATCGGCGCCGGCCTCTCGGTGCAGGTCGGCCTGAATTCCCAGGTGCGCCAGCACCTTGGGGATCCTGCGCTGGCCGCGCTCGCCAACTTCCTCGTGGGGACCGTGGCCCTCCTGGCCTACCTGCTGGTGGTCCGGGCGGACTGGCCATTGGCCAGTACGCTGCGCGCCGTGCCGCCAACGACCTGGCTCGGCGGACTACTGGGTGCGACCTACGTGGCGGCAGCCGCCCTGCTGGCACCCCGTCTTGGGTCGGCGTCGTTGCTGGCCCTGCTGATTGCCGGCCAGCTGCTGATGTCGCTGGTCCTGGACCACTACGGCTGGATCGGATTCCAGGCGCACGCCGCCAACCCATGGCGATTGCTCGGCGCGGTGCTGCTGGTTGGCGGCGTTGTCCTGATCGTGCGGAACTAGCGCCAATCCCGGATCTGTGACCCAGTCCGCTACATCCGACGACTGAATCTGCCGACATAGCACCCTTCACTGGGTTCTATCCGGGCGCGTGTCGTTATGGTGTCGAAGATCAAGTTGGCGGGGTCGCTCGCCGGACTGCTGTTGCTGGCCGCCTGCGGCGGTTCCGGCGGTGGTTCCTCTACCGGTGTGGTGAACGTGACCGTCACGGCATCGGGCACCCATGTGACCGTGACACCCATTACCGCCCAGCCGTTCAGTGCCGGTGGCACCTCAGCCTTCACGGTCAGCGCCAATGCGGGTTACACGCTTGATGGCCTGGTGGGCGGCACCTGTCCCTCGGGCACATTTGCCGGCGCGGTCTACACGACGGGTGTCATCACCCAGAACTGCACAGTGACGTTCTCTGCGACGGTCAGCCCGACCACGCTGTCGGCGAGCGCTTCCACCCTGGTGCTGAACGCCGGCGGCACGGCGCGTACCCTCACCATCAGCAACACGGGTTCGTCTGCGGCCTTCTCAGTCAACTACACCGCGACCCTGCCAGCGGGCAGCACTGTCGCGCCGTCCAACTGCGGTGACATTGCTGCCGCGGGCACGTGCGTGCTGACGGTTACTCCTGGCGCCACGGCGAGCGGCGCGCCGGGTGACGCCGATGCCGAGCCCGTCGCACTGACCGTGTCCGGCAGCAACACCAACAGCCTGCTGACCAACATTCAGGTGCTGACCTACGGCAGTGTGCTTCAGGGAGGCTACGTCTTCAGCATCGACGACACGACGCCAGCGACGGGTAGCATGGGCGGCAAGGTGGCGGCACTTGCTGACCAGGCGGCGCCGTACCCGAACGGCATTGCCTGGTCGGACATCGTCGTCGTGGACGGCGTTTCGGAAACCTCGACCAGTCCACCGGATGCCTGCAACGGCAAGAGCGACGGAGCGTGCAACACGGCCGCGATCATTGCGGCCAATTCGCCGCCGGTCCGGGATCCCGCACCGGATCTGTCCACCTATGCGGCCGGGCTCTGCAGGGCCGTCATTG
>JBDSWH010000025.1:0-5920 GCA_039926785.1 Gammaproteobacteria bacterium | reverse complement strand
GTCCGAGATACTTACGCCCAGCAGTCCGCGCTTCACTTCGCCGAACTGCAGGATCTGGTTCATGATGGATTTCGCGATATTCACGGGAATCGCAAAGCCGATGCCGATGTTGCCGCCACTGTTGCTGAAGATGGCTGAATTGATGCCCACCAGCTCGCCCTTGAGGTTGATCAGCGCACCCCCGGAGTTGCCGGGATTGATGGAAGCGTCTGTCTGGATGAAGTCCTCGTAGCCGTCGGGGTTGATGCCGCTGCGGCCGAGCGCGCTGATGATGCCCGAGGTCACGGTGTGCTGGAGGCCGAAGGGATTGCCGATTGCCAGGACAAAGTCGCCGACTTGCACCTGGTCCGAATTGCCAAGCTTCATCTGCACGAGGTTCTTGCCGTTCTCGACCTGGAGCACGGCGATATCAGTGCCGGGATCCGAACCGACCACCTTGGCCTTTAGACTGCGGTTGTCATTCAGGAAGACCTCGATCTCCTCGGCATTCTCGACGACGTGGTGATTGGTGAGTATGTAGCCCTTGGCCGCATCCACGATGACGCCGGACCCTGCGCTTTGCACCTGGCGCCGGCGCTGCTGCTGCTGGTCCGGAAAGCCGAAGAAGCGGCGGAAGAAGGGGTCTTCCATCAGCGGATTGGACGGCGCGCTGATCGTGCCCTTGGTGGCGATGCTCACCACCGCCGGTTCGACCTGCTTGACGAGTGGCGCGAGGGATGGAAAGTCCTGGCCGGCGATCCGTGCCGGCACCTGCGAGTGGGCCGGGCCGCTGGGGATCGTGACACCGAAGGTCGTACCGAGTACCAGGGCAACGGCGGCTCGAGCGGTGACTCCTGTCATGCGGGAAGACCTTCCGGAGAGAGCGATTGACAGCGCGGGATGATAGCGGGTTTCACCGCGCTGCAAGGCCCCGGCCCGGGTGGCGCAACCTGTGGAAAACCGGTGGGTGGGTTGGGGGCAGTCGAACCCAACATCTTGTGTTCGCTGGCCACTGGTGGAGGCCTCTGGAACAGGGCTGAATTAACAATGACGCCACTGGTTATCAATTAAGCAAGCTGTTGATTTAAAATAAGTTTTTTAGAGGGTTACGCCGCGTTAAATTTCTTGACACGCTCCGACCCGATGCCTAATGTACAAGCCACGCCGGCACAACATCTTGTGCTGGCGTTTTCGTCAAAATATCGGGCCTGCACCCTGTTCAGATTCCGGCTTCCGGCCGGGCGTGGTGGGGGCAACGGCCCGACGGGGCGTGCAGGGGAATACCGGTCGAGATGACCGGTACCGGGGACAGGCGCAGGGGGCAGAGTCCATCATGAAATCAGCAGTGCAATTGGAAAACCTCAGGGCAGTGGCCATCGGCTTCCAGGAAGCCTCGATCGACATCTGGGACAAGAAGTACCGGTTGAAGTCGAAGTCGGGGGACGTGGTCGACGAGACCATGGACGATACCTACCAGCGGGTGGCCCGCGCCCTGGCGGACGTGGAAGCCGAAGGCGACCGGGAGCGGTGGTTCGACCAGTTCCTGTGGGCGCTCCGGCGAGGCGCCATCCCGGCGGGACGGATCATCTCCAACGCCGGCGCCCGGGAGCACAAGCCCGCCACCTCCACGATCAACTGCACGGTGTCCGGCACCATCGGCGATTCCATGCAGGACATCCTCACCAAGGTGCACGAGGCCGGCCTCACCCTGAAGGCCGGTTGCGGCATCGGCTACGAATTCTCGACGCTCCGGCCCAAGGGCGCCTACGTGTCCGGCGCGGGTGCACACACATCCGGCCCCATGTCCTTCATGGATATCTACGACAAGATGTGCTTTACCGTGTCGTCGGCCGGCGGCCGACGGGGAGCCCAGATGGGCACCTTCGACGTGGGCCATCCCGACGTGCTCGATTTCATCCGCGCCAAGCGGGAAGACGGCCGGCTTCGCCAGTTCAATCTTTCCCTGCTGGTGACCGACGAATTCATGCAGGCCGTCAAGCACAACCGGGATTGGGCGCTGGCCTTTCCCCTGGATGCCCGCGAAGTCGAGCAGCTCGGCCTGGATCTGGACGATCGGGACGCGGTGCTCTGGCGCGAATGGCCGGCCACCGGTGGCTACGTCACCAACGATAAAGGCCAGGTGGCGTGCCGTATCTACAAGAAGCTCCCGGCCCGCCGTCTCTGGGACATGATAATGGCGTCGACGTACGACTTCGCGGAGCCCGGTTTCGTGCTCGTCGACCGGGTCAACGAGATGAACAACAACTGGTTCGACGAGAACATCCGCGCCACGAACCCCTGCGGTGAGCAGCCGCTGCCGCCCTACGGTTCCTGCCTCCTGGGCTCGATCAACCTGACCAAATTTGTCCTCGAACCCTTTGGGGACACCGCGCGCTTCGACTGGGACGAGTTCCACCGGGTCGTCAAGGTTTTCACCCGCATGCTCGACAACGTGGTCGAGGTCAACGGCCTGCCTCTGCAGCGGCAGCGGGACGAGATCGTGCGCAAGCGCCGCCACGGCATGGGCTTCCTGGGGCTCGGGTCCACGCTCACCATGCTCCGTCTGCGCTACGGCTCGAAGGAATCCGTGAAGTTCACGGAGGATGTGTCCCGGGAGATGGCGCTGGCGGGATGGGAGACGGCGCTGGATCTGGCCCGGGAAAAGGGCCCGGCCCCGATCCTGCTGGAGGAGTTCACCGTCACCGGCGAAATGCTGCGCAGGCGCCCGGAGATGACGAGGGACGGCTGGAAGGCCGGCGATCGCATTCCCGGCCGCATCCTCCATGCGCGCTACAGCCGCTACATGCAGCGGCTGGCCGAAGTGGCGCCGGAACTCGTCAAGGACCTGGAGCGGGTCGGGGCGCGCTTCACGCACCACAGCTCCATCGCTCCGACGGGAACCATCTCGCTGTCCCTGGCCAATAACGCCAGCAATGGCATCGAGCCCAGCTTTGCCCACCAATATTTCCGCAACGTGATTCGTGAAGGCAAGAAGTCGAAGGAGAAGGTGGAAGTCCTCTCCTTTGAGTTGCTGGCCTATCGCCAGTTGGTGAACCCGGGCGCCGTACCTGGCAGCGCTAAGGGCGAAGAACAGTTACCCGAGTATTTCGTGACGGCCGAAGACATCAAGCCGAAGGAGCACGTGGATATTCAGGCGGCCTCCCAGCGGTGGGTGGATTCCTCGATTTCCAAGACGGCCAATGTCCCGACCGGCTTCAATTATGAGGAGTTCAAGGACATCTACATGTACGCCTACGAAATGGGTTTGAAGGGCTGCACCACCTTCCGCTTCAACCCGGAGGCGTTCCAGGGCGTCCTCGTGAAGGAAAAGGACCTGCAGAACACCAAGTACACCTTCGTACTGGATGACGGCGCGGAGATCACGGTCCGGGGCGACGAAGAGGTCGAGTACGACGGCGAGATGCACACTGCTGCAAATCTCTTCGACGCGCTCAAGGAAGGCTACTACGGCAAGTTCTGAAGGCAGTCAGCTGCGTACGGGAAATAGCGCCATGGCAAAGATCAAGATCGACAAGAAGATTGTTGGCTACCGGGTCGAGTCCGCCGACGACAAGTCCGCCGGCTCGAAGGCCGCCCAGAAGGGTGGCCAGTCAATTAGCCAGTCCGCTAGTGCCAAGCGCCTGGCGGCCGAAGGCAACGTGGTCCGGATGCACGAGAAGCTCGAGCGTCCGGAGATGCTGCAGGGTTCCACCTACAAGGTGAAGACCCCGGTGTCCGACCACGCAATGTACGTCACGATCAATGACGTCATCCTGAATCCGGGGACCGAACACGAGCAGCGCCGGCCCTTCGAGATCTTCATCAACTCGAAGAACCTGGATCACTACCAGTGGATCGTGGCCCTTACCCGGCTGATGTCCGCCGTATTTCGCAAGGGCGGCGACGTGGCCTTCATGGTCGACGAGCTCAAGGCGGTGTTCGATCCTCGGGGCGGCTACTGGCAGCCCGGCGGCAAGTTCATGCCGTCGATCATCGCCGAACTCGGCCACATCGTGGAAAAGCACCTCCGGTTCATCGGCCTGCTGCCGCCCGACAACCTGGACGAGCACAAGCGGAAGCTGGTCGAGCAGAAGCGCCGGGAATTCGAGGACCAGAAGCGTCAGCAGGATGCCTTTGCCCGGAGCGAGGACCCGGCAGGTGCCCAGATCTGCGCGGCCTGCAGCGCTGCCTCCGTGGTCTGCATGGACGGCTGCATGACCTGCCTGGCCTGCGGTGACTCCAAATGCGGCTAGGCGAACTCTGACTTGACCCAGAGCGTCCCCGACTTCAGCCGCGTCTCGGTGCTCGTCGCCGGCGACGTGATGCTGGATGAGTACTGGTTCGGACCCACCTCGCGAATCTCCCCTGAAGCGCCGGTACCCGTCGTCCGGGTGACGGGCTCGGAGGCACGGGCTGGCGGCGCTGCCAATGTGGCCGTCAATCTGGCCAGCCTCGGCGCCCGGACGTCCCTCACCGGCATCGTGGGCCGGGACAGCAACGCGGCCACCCTTGCCGGTGTGCTCCGGCAGCGCGGAATTACGGTCGACTTCGTCGAGGCGCCGAACCGCCCCACGATAACCAAACTTCGAGTGCTGTCCCGGAACCAGCAGCTGATCCGCCTCGATACCGAGGACAGCTTTTCCCCGGAAGATGCCCAGCCCATGATGGGCGCCCTCGAGCGGCTGCTGCCCCTGTCTTCAGTCTGCGTCCTGTCCGACTACGCCAAGGGCACCCTGAGCCAGGTATCGGCGCTGATCAACGTCTGTCGCCGGCGTGGGGTGCCCGTGCTGGTCGATCCCAAGGGCACCGACTTCGCCCGCTACCGGGGCGCCACGGTGCTGACGCCGAACCAGGCCGAATTCGAAGCCGTGGTCGGCCCGGTGCGCAGCCAGACGGAGATCGCCGAACAGGGCGATGCCCTGCGGGAGGCCCT
Organism: Gammaproteobacteria bacterium; assembly: GCA_039926785.1. GTDB lineage: Bacteria > Pseudomonadota > Gammaproteobacteria > Steroidobacterales > SHZI01. The sequence goes on along the minus strand of JBDSWH010000025.1, from coordinate 1,008 downwards.
CGACCTGGAGGCACTGGTCGTGACCCTGGGTGAGCGCGGCATGGCAGTCATCGCGGCAAACCTTGACCCCGTGTTCCTGCCGGCGCGCGCCCGCCAGGTTTTTGATGTCACCGGTGCCGGCGATACGGTGATTGCCACGCTGGCGGCCGGGATTGGTGCGCGTCTGTCCTTCCAGGAGGCGGCGGCACTGGCCAACCTGGCGGCGGGACTCGTGGTGGGCAAGATCGGCGTGGCCAGCGTCACGCCGTCTGAACTGCGGCTCGCGCTCCACGAACACGGCCAGGGTGGCCGGGGCCTCCTGCAGCGGTCGGAGGTGCGCCAGGTGGCGGCGGAAGCGCGCGGCCGCGGCGAGCGGCTGGTGATGACCAATGGCTGCTTCGACATCCTGCATGCCGGTCATGTGGCCTATCTGGAAGAAGCCAAGCAGCGCGGTGACCGGCTCATTGTCGCGGTCAACGACGACGCTTCGGTCGCCCGCCTCAAGGGCGACGGCCGGCCCATCAATTCCCTGGCTGACCGCATGGCCGTCCTGGGCGGACTGGCGTCCGTGGACTGGGTGGTGGCTTTCGGCGAGGACACACCTGAGGCGCTGGTCAGCGAAATCCTGCCTGACGTGCTGGTCAAAGGCGGCGACTATCGCCCCGAAAATATTGCGGGGGCCCGCCAGGTCCTCGAGAACGGCGGCACCGTCGAGGTGCTGAGTTTCCGCCATGGCCGCTCCACGACGGCCATCGTCGAGGCTGTCCAGCGGCTCGCACCGAAGTAACTTTGCCCGTGCCCCTGCGGGTCGCCTACGTCCTGTTGACCTACCTGGCCGTGCCGCTGCTGCTGCTTCATCTGGTCTGGCGCGGCTTCAGCGTACCGGGCTACCGGCAGCGCATTGGCGAACGATTCGGCGTGGGCATGCCCCGGCTCCCACGCACGTCCATCTGGGTTCACGCGGTTTCGGTGGGCGAGGTGCAGGCAGCGGCGCCGCTGGTGCGGGCGTTGCTGAAGCGCCACCCCGAT